>CAYQDH010000063.1:10424-16679 GCA_964416075.1 uncultured Anaerolineales bacterium
GGGACAATACAGGAACAGGTCTTTGAAAAGCCGCTCCAGGGTTGGTTTGACCTGATCCGCAGTGAACTGCCCCTCCCCCTGGGGGATTTGCAGCATAGGGGGCCGCCAAAGGTCCGGTGCTATCCCCTCATAGTAATATAGAAAGATAGGATAACGATTACCCGAATCCAGAAGGACCACATCCCCCTCTTGCGCCTGGCTGACGATGGTACGAGTCATGGTCTGCAGGGTATCGCGCAGATAGCGCCCTGTATAGTGGCCGGGCAGAAAGACCAGTGCAACTGTTAGCATGGCGACCCCAGAGAGAGCAGCCACAAATCGCCAGCGGCCGGCGATGACGGTGACGCTCCATGCCAGCAACATCCAGAACGCGGGGGCAAACGGCACAAAGTAGCGAGCCTCGACGTGCGGCGTGTAAAAGAGAGAGCGGGGGAGGGTCGCGGCATAGATCGCTGCTCCGCCGATGCCCACCGTCGTCGCCAGGAGCAGCACACCGGCTGCGCGCCAGTCCAAACGGGTGCGCTGTTCTCGCAGCCGGGCCAAGCTCAAGCCAGCAGCCAGAAGGATGATGGACAGGGGCAACAAGACGGCTGGCGTGTAGCGCTCGACGTTTTCCGAGATGCCGGTGGTCAGCAGCGTGCCATAGAGCCGCAGATACAACAGAGCACTCATGGGTGCATCAGCCACGGACCAGGTGCGCATGCGGCCCCACGAGAAAACCAACCACGCTGCCAGCAGGGCTGCGAGGGCCAGCTGTGCGAGCAGCCAGCGTAGGAGGAGGGACAGGCGCCTACCTTGCCGGTCGAGCAGCCAGGAGACCAAAACGGTCACGTTCTGGGCGAGGACCAAGGCCCCCATCAGCAGGACGCTATACAGCGCGCCCGTCGAACACGCCACATAGGCAAGCAGCCAACGGATGGAAGTGCGTTGTGAGGGGGAGGAATCGTATTCGGCCTGCCACCATCGCAGCAGGCAGTAGATCGACGCAACGCCGAGCAGCCCGGCGAGTACGTACATGCGCATCTCTTGCGACCACCACACGTGGAAACGAGCCAGGGCTGTGATGAGCGCGGCCAGGTTCCCCGTGCGTCGCCCACCCAACCGAGTCCCTGTACAGTAGACCAAGGCCACGGTGAGCACGCCGGCGAAGGCCGAAAGCGAGCGCATGGCGAACTCGCTCTGACCAAAGAGCTGTACCCAGGCCCACAAAGACCAGAAATAGAGCGGCGGGTGCACGTCACTGGCGGTCCACAGCGTGGCGCCAACCAGCCCCTTGCGCACGGCCCAGATGGCCAGGGCTTCATCCCACCACAGGTTGGCATCGCCCAGCCGCCATAGGCGAAGTGCCAGAGCCACGAGCAGAATCGGCAGCATGAGATAGCGGCTCTCAAGGAACCAACGAATTCCAGGGAACCAACGGACTCCAAGGATGGCGGAGCCATGACGCAACGTACCCCAGGGGCGGAGCAAACGCCTGGGTCCTGAGGTGCTGTTCATTTCCCTTTGGGTTTGGCTGCGGCCTGGGCGATGACCTCGTCCATGACCCTGCGCAATTCCTTTTGGGTTGCTGTGGTAAGCGTGGTAGAACCTTTGAGTCCGCTCTTCACATAGTCGGCCAGGTTGTCTAGCGTCACAACAGGCACTGGTGCATCCTTGGTGTGTAGTGTGACGTTAGCGCTGGTCATGACGACCACGCCGTTCACCGGGATATTGGCCTCGGGCATTACCTGGTCGATCCACTGTTTCAGGTCCTGCATATCGGCTGTGAGATCCTGGTCTGGCTTGCCAAGGCTCGGCTCGCCAAAGAGCTGCAGGACTTTGCGCCAGCCTCCCTTGTGTCGCCACCTACCACCCTCGTAGGTGATCTCTCCCTCGTGAGAGCGAGGTGTGAGGACGATGAACCCATAGTGTGAAGTGAGTACGTAATTGCTGTTGAGGTAATAACTATATAACGCGTAGCGACGATCCAACCCTTCCATCCCCTTGGCCAGGCGCTGGTCTGCGCGGGGAGTCCGCACGTACTGGCTGGACATGTACGAGCCAAAAGTAGCTCCCATCAGGCCAACCAACATGAACAGGTAGGCCAGTAAGGGGTAGCGTGTGGTCGTGAAAAGTCCCAGGACTAGCGCCCCCATACCCACATAGCTGCCCCATTTGGCGTACATGGCGCGCTTTTTGAGAAACGGTTCATTAACAAATGTATCCATCTATTCTCCTGAATACCCATGAGCGTGCGAAAACGAGCTATTGCCCAACCGGGTCTTGGCCGAGCCCTGCGGAAGCCCCCGAGGGCAGATTCTCCAACACCGTCAGTGCGTCCCCCATCTCCTGCTGAATGGTTTGTACAAGGTGAGCATTGACGGCCTCGATCGCCACGCGCACCGCATTCTCGATGGCCATGGCATCCGACCGGCCATGAGCGATGATTACCACGCCGTTGACCCCCAAGAGCGGCGCGCCCCCGTACTCGCGGTAATCCAGTATTTTGCCCACCGCGCGGAACGCGGGCTTGGCCAGGAGGCCGCCCACACTGGCCAGCGGACGGGCCTTGATCTCCTGGCGCAACAGCGAAAAGATCGTCGAGGCGACCCCCTCGAGCGCTTTGATGGCCACATTGCCCACGAACCCATCACTGACGATGACATCCGCCAGGCCGCGTGTGATATCCTTGCCCTCCACATTTCCCACAAAGTTGAGGCTGAGGTGTTTGAGCATCTCGTGAGCGGCCTGGACTGCTGCGTTACCCTTGGTCTCTTCCTCGCCATTGGCCAAAAGGGCCACGCGTGGCCGCTCGACTCCCCGAGCGCGGGCGTAGATTGAGCCCATGAGCGCGAACTGCACCAGCCACTCGGTCGGTGTTGGCGCCAATATCCAACATCAGGCAAGAGCCTTTGATGGTAGGCACCACCGTGGAGATGGCCGGCCGCTGCACCCCTTGGACGCGACCTATGCGCCCCGCGCTGGCCAGCGCCGCCGCCAGAACGCCCCCTGAGTTGCCAGCCGACACAAAAGCATCGGCCTGCTGATCGCGTAGCAGGCGCATGCCCACCACCATGGAAGAGTCGGGTTTGCTGCGCACTGCCTGGCTGGGATGCTCGGCCATCTCGATCACCTGGCTGGCGTGCACGACGGTAATGGGCAAGCCATTGCTGTCGTGGCGGGCCAGTTCACGGCGAATATCCTCTTCACGCCCGACCAGGACCATCTCCTGGCCAAATCGACGCGCTGCGCGCACCGTGCCCTCGACATCTGCTCCAGGTGCATGGTCGCTTCCCATGGCATCCACAATGATACGCATATCAGCTCCTCCTTTGCCTCAACAAGCGCTCGGATTTTACCCCGAGCCGTTGCAGTTGACAAGTGCGCCGCAGCGGCTATAATAGGGCTGTCTGCCCCCGTGGTGGAATTGGCATACACGGCAGGTTGAGGGCCTGTGTCCGTATGGACGTGGTCGTTCGAGTCGACTCGGGGGCACAAAAAGAGCTCGGAGTATTCCTCCGGGCTCTTTTTTTCGTTGGGCAGCCCCCGCACTTGTGCGCAGGCCCTTGCACGCCCTGGGGCCGGTTCGCGCCCCGCGCGTTATCCGCACCGTCCTAGGGCATTTTCTGGGTCATGGGGATGCCCACCGGCTTGCGGCCTGGAGTCTTCCACATCTCCCTGGCCCTCTCTACCAAGGCCTCAGCAGCCGCGTGGAGCACTTGCCGCCCTTTTTCCGGCGTGGCCAACGACGGGTCGTCGGTGATCCCCTCCACCAGTTTGTACAGCTCCTTGCGCACCACCTCGGGCGAGATGGCCAAGATCGTCGAGGTCTCCATCTCTCCGGAATGCCCAATGGTGCGGGTGGGGCCTTCAGCGACCCGGGCAAACACGTCGAGGATAGGGTCCCACCAGCAAAAGGCCTGGATGTTGCGATCCAGCGTGTGCCTTAGCTCCAGGGCCGCCGCACCCACCGTGTTGCCGTTGCCGCCGTGCCCGCTGAGGATGATGATCCGCTCAAAGCCGTGGACGATGATGCACTGGCAGATCTCGCGCAGCATGCGGACCGTCGTCTCGACCGTGAGCGTGATCGAGCCACCGAACATCATGTGATGCGGCGAGATGCCATAGGGAATCAAAGGCGCTACCAGGATGGGGACGTCCTCCGACATGCAGGCGGCCAGGCGCGACACGTAGGTTACGGTGCGGCAATCGGTATCGATGGGCAGGTGGTGCCCATGCTGCTCCGTCGAGGCGATGGGCAAGATAACCACGGTGTTCTTGTCCGCCCAAGCGGGGAACTCTTCGCGCGTCCGCTCGTTCCACAGGATCTCTGATACTTGTTTCATTTCGTTTTGCTCCTCGTCTATATCGGTCTATTCACGAACCGGGGCCTGCTTGGCTCGTTCCCATAGGTCCCGCCACATGGCGCTCCCATCATCGGGGACGATCTCCAGCTTGACGCCTCGGTGGAAGAGGGGTTGGTTTCCGGCCGCGAAATCGTCCCACACCCCCGTCTTGCCCACCAGATTCCAGGAGATGGATCGCTTGCCCACCGGGTAGATCACCGAATGGCCGGAAGGCCAGGAAGCGCGATAGAGATTGCGCGGCGGATCGGGCATGTATCCCGGCTCCACCTGGTACTGGGCAAGCGCATTCTCATCCAGCTCCACACCCAAGCCGGGTGCCTCGGGGACATGCATATAGCCCTGGCGCACCTCGATGCGCTCGGTGAGCATATCGTCCACATAGATCTCGTGACAGGTCACAGCCGGCCAGGTGGCATGGCTTAGCGTGGCCCCGAAATGGAGCATGAAAGCGGTGGTCAGCCCGGTGCCCACCAGCTGCAGGAAGAAGGGCTTGTTGAACTGCGCCGCCACGGCAGCGTGCTGGCGCAACATGTACGCCCCGCCCCCGATGACGAACCCGTCGCACACCTGCCCCGAGATCGCCGCGTCGATGGTGGGCGAGCCATAATGCATGGCGATGGGCCGCGTGATGCGCTGGCGCAACATGGCGTTGCCCTCGATGTCCTGCTGCGGCAATGGGGATTCGAGTAGGCCCACGGCGGGCGTCTTTTCCAGGTCCAGGATATGCGGCACGGCGACACCCACATCGTGGAGAAAACCGTTATAGTCGGCGTCAAAGCGAAAGTCGGAGGGCACGATCTCCGCCAGGGTCTCGATGATGCCCACGAAATCGCGCCAGGGGCGGGCTTTGAGCTTGGCGCTCATATAGCCCAGGCTAACAGCCTCGCGCATCTCATCGATCCAATCCTCCTGCGACATATCGTTTGTCCACCAGGAGGCCGGGCACCAATCGCGCACCTTGGGGCCCAGTAGCTTGTAACAAGGCACACCCATGGCCTTGCCGGCCAGGTCATAGATCGCCATCTGCAGGCCCGCGCCCAGGGTATCATCCTCCAGGAACTCGAACGGCGAGTGGCCGATCACACGGTCGATCTGCTCCTGAGGTACCTTGCTCCAGGTGTAGTAGACCATCGTCTCGCCGTAACCCACGAGGTCCGAGTTGGTATAGACCCGCAGGATCTCAAAGACGGTCCAATCCCAGTTCTCCCGCGTCAGGTGCCGCGCGTGGCGCTCCTTGAGCGGCACGGAAACCCAGGTCTTGTCTACGCGCTCGATAATCAGCTTGTCCATCTTCACCCTTTCCTATCGTCGGAATAGCATGTACGGAGACATCATAGCACAACTTGGCCAGATCGTGCCACCGAAGCGCAAAGCGCAAGCGCTATCCGTATGGTATAATGGAGTAGGGGAATCGCAGGCTGATCCTTACCGCTCTGCTAAGCCAGGGCGTGGGTCCATAGATTTGGCGCATTCAAGTGTTAATCGTATCAATCGTATCAATCGTGTCAATCGTTCGATATCGTGGCGTGAGCGCCAACGATTGACACAATTGATACGATTGACACCATTGACACGATTAACACTCGATGCATCATCACACGACGGCCATCATGGGTGCGCCACTGCATCCAAGGGGGCCGTCCTTTTCGTTTTGCAAGGGGACCCCATTAGCCCTATATTGATATCCATAATATATACAAAGAGTCTGTATAGAGGCCTCAACGGAGACATTAGAAAGCTATAAATGATTTGAAAGTATTAGAGGATAGAATAAGACTATTTAGCCCAGAATAACCATATGTACATCAGACCCTGACGACCATCTGTGACCGAGGCAAACAGGGCCTCCAACATGCATCCCAGACCAAAGGCAGACGGTTGGCTTGGTCAACGCCTTGACATCACTAGC
>CAYQDH010000064.1:0-364 GCA_964416075.1 uncultured Anaerolineales bacterium
GGCGTACTCGGTGAGGTCGTCGGCATAGTACGAGATCACGTCGCGGTCCGGCTGCTCGCGCAGCAAGTCGGCGCAGGCATGAAACGCCGCCGTGGCCCCTTGCAGCTTGCTCGCCAGCGGCGCAAGCGCCTCGCCGTAATCCTGCGCCGCCCACTCGCTCAGCGGGCCATCGATGGCGTGGCTCAGCAGCCCTCCGATGGCCGCCACAACCTGCAATTGCGTCGTCCCCTCGTAGATGTTGGTGATGCGCACATCGCGATAGTGGCGCTCCACGTTGAACTCGCGCATGAAACCCGTGCCGCCGTGCACCTGGATGGCCTGGTAGCACACCCGGTTGCCCATCTCGGTGGCATAATACTTGCAC
>CAYQDH010000064.1:450-16646 GCA_964416075.1 uncultured Anaerolineales bacterium
TTGCCCTGGCGCTCCAGGTACTCGTAGCACTTTTTCAGATCCACCCAGCGCCCCGCCTCGGCGCACATCGCCCGCGTCGCCTCGATCTCGCCGCGCATGGAGAGGAGCATGCGATAGACGGCGGGAAAGGCGCAGATCGACTGGCCGAACTGCACGCGCTTTTCCGCGTACTGGCGCGCCTCCCGATATGCCGCCTCGGCGATCCCCAGAGCCTGCGCGGCGATGGCCAGCCTGGCCCCGTTCATCATGGACATGGCATAGCGGATCAGGCCAAAGCGCTGCTTGCCCACGAGGTGCGCGGGCGTGTTGTTAAACTGGATCTCGCAGGTGGGCGAGGTGTGGATGCCCAGCTTGTTCTCGATGCGCCGGATGCGCACCGTCTCGTCCGCTTCCAATACGAAAAAGGAGAGCCCGCGGGCATCGTTGCTGCCCTCCTCGGAGCGCGCCAGCACCACGATCACATCGGCGCAGCCATTGGTGATAAAGCGCTTGACGCCATGGATGCGCCACACCCCAGCCGCCTCGTCCCAGGTGGCCCGCGTCTGCACCGCGCCCAGGTCCGAGCCTGCATCCGGCTCGGTGAGGGCCATGGCCCCGGTCACCTCGCCCCGCGCAAAACGGGGCAGCAAGCGCGCCTTGATCTGATCATCGGCGAACTCGGCGATAGTGGCCGAGATTTCCTGCAGGCCAAAGATGTTCATCAGCCCTGCCTCGGCGCGCGAGACGATCTCCACCATCATCTGAAAGATCGTCTCCGGCAGGTTCAGGCCGCCATACTCCCTGGGAAGCATGGGCCCCATGAGCTCGGCCTCCACAAGGAGGTCCAGCGCCTCTTGCGTTGCCGCCGCATAGGTCACCTGCCCATCGTGGTAGTGCGCCCCCTCCTGGTCGGCCTCGGCGGCCCGCGGCGCCACATAGGTGCCGCACAGCTCACCCAGGATGTTCAGCAGCAATCTCCAGCTATCCGCCGCATCCGCATAGTTGCGCGGTGCATCGGGGTACTGGTCGTGGGACCGATAGCCGTCCTCCAGGATGTCGACGACCTCGGCGAGGTCCAGCTGCTCCAGGCGGTACTGCAGATCGCGGTTATCGGCGAAAAAATTCTCTGGCATAGCCCAGTCTCTCCCTATTTCACTTCGCGGTTTTCGCGGTAGGCGCGGATCATACGGGGCAATACCTCGTTCAGGTCGCCCACGATCTTGTAATGGGCGATCTGAAAGATAGGCGCCGTGGGATCGTTGTTGATGGCGATGATCTTGCTCGACTGGTCCATCCCCGCACGGTGCTGCACCGAGCCCGAGATGCCCACGGCGATGTACAACCTGGGCCGCACCGTGACCCCCGTTTGGCCCACCTGGTGATCCTGCGAGATAAACCCGGCATCCACGGCCGCGCGCGAGGCGCCCACTTGGGCTCCGAGCACCTCGGCCAGCTCGTAGATGAGCCGGAAATTATCCTTACTCCCCACGCCCATCCCGCCGGAGATGATGATATCGGCATGCTTCAGGTCGCAATCGGGCAGGCGCATCTCGCGCTGCAGCACCTGCAGCGCCAGGTCGCTGGCCTGGAAACGAGGCGCGATCCGCTCGATCTCGCCCGTGCGCGTGGTATCCGGATCGTCCAAATGCATCACCCCTTCGCGCACGGTAGCCATTTGCGGGTGCATCTCGGGGTTGACGATGGTAGCGATGACATTGCCGCCAAAGGCGGGGCGGATCTGGTACAGCAGGTCGCCGTATTTCTCGCCCTTGTACTCGAAATCGCCGATTTGCAACGCCGTGCAGTCGGCGGTGAGCCCTGCCCGGCAGGCGCTGGCAATGCGCGGGGCCAGGTCGCGCCCTACGGGCGTGGCCCCAAAGAGGACGATATAGGGGTGGCGCTCTTGCACCAGATCAATGATCACCCGGGCATAGGGCAGGGTGCGATAGTGGGCCAGCTCGGGATGCTCGGCCAACATCACCACATCAGCGCCGTAATGGATCACCTGCTCGGCCAGGTAGGCAATTTCGTGCCCACAGAGGAGGGCGCAAACGCGGCTGCCCAGTTTCGCGGCCAGATCTCGGGCTTTGCCGACGAGCTCCAGGCTCACGGGGGCAATCCCACCCATGTCCTGCTCGATGAATACCCAAACATCGCGACTGGAGTTACTGCTCACACAACACCTCACAGGATGTAATCGGCGACGAGCTCTTGAACCAGGCCGGAGATGCCCTGGTTATCGGCGGCAATCTCCTTGCTGCCACTCGAGGTGAGCACCACATAGTCCACCTTGAGTACTTTGGTGGGAGAACCGGCCAGGCCCAGGTGCCCCTCATCCGCACCGATGTCGGCGGCCGTCCACAAAGGTATCTTTTGGTTGCGCGCCGTCAGATAAGAGTCCAGCTTTTCCACGGTTTCGAATTCCGGCCACCGCTGCAGGATGGCGTCGTACTCTAGCGGCGTGGAGGCCAGCTTGTAGGCGATGGCCCGACGCACCGAGGGCGGGCGGGGCCGGTTGGCCGTGCCCACCACCGTCAGCAGGCAGGGAAGCGTACATTTCACGTCTTCGCGCCCCAAGGGAAGGGCTCTGGTGGCCACGATCTCGTTCCCCTGCAAGGAGATGATGGACTGCGCATAGGTGATCTGGGGGATGCCCAACTTTTCCGCTGTCTGAGGGCCCACCTGGGCGGTGTCCCCATCGATGGCCTGCCGCCCGCAAAAGACCAGGTCGTAAGAACCCAGCCTCTCCACGGCGCATTTGAGGGCGTACGAGGTGGCCAGCGTATCGGCCCCGGCGAACTTTTTATCGGAGAGCAGCACCACCCGGTCAGCGCCACGGCACAATGCCTCGCGCAGGATATCGGCGGCGCGTGGGGGGCCCATGGTTAACACGGTCACCTCGCCGCCATACTGATCTCGCACCTGGAGGGCCATTTCCAGGGCGTTTAGATCCTCCGGGTTAAAGATGGCCGGCAGCGCCCCGCGGTTCACGGTACCGTCCTCTTTCATCGCTTTGCCACTGATGTTGGCGGTATCGGGCACCTGCTTCACCAACACCACACACCTGTATGCCATGCACACCTCCTGAGGCTCTATCGAACCATTCCGCCGTCTACCACCAATACGTGCCCATTAATATAGCAGGCGTCGTCGGACACGAGAAACGCCACCGCGTTGGCCACGTCGCGTGGCACGCCCATCTTCCCTGAGGGGATATTCTTCAGGTATTGTTGCACGATCTCTGGCGAGAGCTTGGCGGTCATCGCCGTCTCGATAAAGCCGGGGGCCACGGCGTTACAGGTGATATTGCGCGTGGCAAACTCCCTGGCCACCACCTTGGTCAGGCCGATCAACCCCGCTTTCGAGGCAGCGTAATTGGCCTGCCCCACATTTCCAGAGAGCCCCACCACAGAGCTGATATTGACGATGCGCCCATAACGCTGTTTCATCATCACGCGCTGCGCCGCCTTGATGCAGTTGAACGCCCCCTTGAGGTTGATGCCCAGCACGGCGTCCCAATCCGCCTCTGCCATTCGCATCAGCAAGGTATCGCGGGCGATGCCTGCATTGTTGACCAGGATATCCAGCCGGCCCATGGCTTCTGCCACCCGGCTAACCATCGCCTCGGCGCTGGCCATGCTGGTCACATCCAACTTGACCGCCAGCGTCCGGCGGCCGAGTTTCTCAGCGATCTCCTGGGCCAGGGCAGCGGCCTTGTCCTCCTGCACGTCAGCAATCACCACATCTGCGCCTTGCTCGGCTAGCTTTTCAGCGATGGCCTGCCCGATGCCCTGGGCGCCACCGGTGATGACCGCAACCCGACCCTCTAGTGCTCCTGCCATGTTGTTTCTCCCAAGCTTGAGATATTCCGCATCCGTAACCGTAGCGTCCTTATTCCAAGGCGCTCGTATCGAATCCCTCCAGGCTAGCGCGATCGCTGACGGCCAGCACATTCACAGCGCCATCGATGCGCTTGATCAGCCCTGCGACCACCGATTTGGGGCCCACCTCGAGCATCGTCCGCGCTCCGGCGGAGGCCATGATCTTAACCGATTCCACCCAGCGCACCGGAGAGGTGAGTTGCTTCATGAGCGCAGCTCGGATGGCCGATGGCTCGTCCAGCGGCTGCGCCAGGGCATTGCTCACCACGGGGGTCCAGGGCTTGCGAAAGGACGTGCTCTGTAGAGCCGCATCCAGGCGCTCTGCGGCCACGCCCATGAGGGGCGTATGGCAGGCCACGCTCACAGCTAGGGGCAACACGCGCTTGGCCTTGCGCTCCTTGGCCAGGCCCATGGCCCGCTCTAGCGCCGCCTGCTGGCCGGCGATGACCACCTGGCCCGGCGAATTGTCGTTGGCCACCCACACACCCTGTTCCCCTCCGGCGTTAGCCTCCGCCAGGACCTCGGCGAGCTGTTGATCATCCAGCCCGATGATCGCCGCCATGCCGCCAGGAGAGGCTACACCGGCGTCGCGCATCGCTTCGCCGCGGCAACGCACCAGCTTGAGCCCATCCTCGAAGGAGAATGCCCCCGCCACAGCCAAGGCTACGAATTCGCCCAGGCTGTGACCCGCCGCAAAAGCCACCCGTGGCAACACCTGCTGCAGCCGAGGCGCCAGCACCTGCCACAAGGCCATGGACGACACATAGATGGCCGGCTGTGTGTTGGCTGTGTCGTTCAATTCCGCATCCGGGCCTTGGAAACAGAGCCCGGACAAACCCAGGCCTAATAGCTCGTCAGCACGCTCGTACAGGTCCCGGGCCTCGGGATAGGCATCGGCCAGATCTCTGCCCATACCCACGAATTGGCAGCCCTGCCCCGGAAAAACCAATGCCAGGTTACCCTGAGTCATGTTCGTGGCTCCTTATTCTACCGTGATCAGCCCCTGCAATCGACCCAGGATGGCCTCAGCCTCGGCCACCGTGCGTCGTACGATCTCCCCCGCGGGGGCGATGTCGTGCACCAGCCCCGCACCCTGGCCAGCCATCACCGAGCCATGGACGACATCGCCGTCGCGTACCGCCATGCGCAGCCGGCCAGCGCCGAACTCGATGATCTCCTCTTCTGAAATCCCTTTTCTCTCCAGATCCTGGAACTGCCGGCTCATGGGATTCCTGATACAACGCACCGGGTGTCCGATGGATGCGCCCGTGACGATGGTGGATCTCTCAGTGGCCCTGACGATGGCCCGCTTGTAGTTGCCGTGCGCCACGCACTCTTCCGAGCAGATAAAGCGGGTGCCCATCTGAATCCCTGCCGCACCCATGGCCAGCGCCGCCACCAAGCCACGCCCATCGCTCAGGCCGCCCGCTGCAATCACCGGGATGCTGACCGCATCCACCACCTGCGGCACGAGAGCCATCGTTGTTACATCGCCGATGTGCCCGCCCGATTCCATTCCCTCGGCGATCAGCGCATCTGCGCCAATCTGCTCCAACCGCCTGGCCAAAGCGACCGATGACACCACAGGTATCACGATGATCCCCGCCGCTTTGACGCGCGGGATCAAGGCCGCCGGATTCCCGCTCCCCGTCGTAAGGACGGGCACACGCTGCTCGATGCACAGGCTCACGACGTCCTCAACCGTGGGGCTAAAGAGAGGAACATTGAGGCCAAAGATGCGATCCGTATGCGCTCTCACCTGGCGCACCTGCTCACGCACCTGGTCGATCGGCGCATTGCCAGCGCCGATGATCCCCAGGCCGCCGGCATCGCAGACGGCGACCACGAGTTCCCATGTGGAGACCCAGGCCATGCCTCCCTGCAAGATTGGGTGAGGTATGCCCAAGAGGTCTGTCAAAGCTGTCCTGAACATATGAGTCCTTCCGTGTTGGTCCCCTGCAATAACACCTGGAAGCCAAGGACGTTGCGCTGCATTCCACTTTGCGCCAATGTGTAACTCTATGTGCCCACGCGGGTTACTACACACATCGCAGTGCGCGTCCTGCGTGCCAGGGCAGGGACCTCATGACTTACTGCACTGCGTACAGGAACTGAATTTTCGGGTAGCATCGAGCAGGAGGAACGGTTATGACGAGACGAGTGGTCGTGACAGGCATGGGAGCTATCTCCCCTGTGGGCCTGGACGTCCAGACAACCTGGGAAGCGATCATCGCCGGGCGCTCCGGCGTGGGCCCCATTACGCATTTTGACACAACCGACTACAAGACCACCATCGCGGCGGAGGTCAAAGGCTTTGACCCCAAGAGCTACATCCCGCCCAAAGAGGTGCGCAGGATGGATCCTTTCGCCCAGTATGCGCTGGTAGCTTCGCGCGAGGCCATCCAGTCTGCCGGCCTGCCTCTCTCCGGCCAGGATGGCAGTTTGAGCACCCGCACGGCGGTGATCATCGGTTCCGGTATCGGCGGCATCGGCACAACGACGGAGCAGACCCTTGTGTTGAAGGAACGGGGCCCCAGCCGCGTGAGTCCCTTTCTCATTCCCATGATCTTGCCCGAGACGGCCGCCAGTCTGGTGGCCATCCAGTTTGGATTCAAAGGCCCCAACATGGCCGTCACCTCCGCGTGCGCTACGGGAGCGAACGCCATCGGCGAGGCCAGTGAGATGATTCGGCGTAACGTAGCCGACGTGGCTGTCTGCGGCGGCACCGAGGCCGGGATCGTGCCCATCGCTGTGGCCGGGTTCTCGATCATGCGGGCATTGTCCGAACGTAACGACGAGCCACAGCGGGCGTCGCGGCCATTCGACCGCCATCGTGATGGCTTTGTCATCGGTGAGGGATCAGGGATTCTCGTTCTGGAAGAGATGGAACATGCCCGGGCGCGGGGGGCCACAATGTTGGCCGAGCTCTTGGGGTATGGCAGCACGGACGACGCTTTTCACATTACCGCTCCCGACGAGGACGGCGCCGGCGCGATCTCTTGTATGCGCGCAGCTCTGCAGAATGCGGGTCTGGGACCGGAGCAAATCGGCTATATCAACGCCCATGGCACCAGCACTCCCCTGAACGATGCGGCGGAGACCAAAGCTATCAAGGCCCTGTTCGGCGAATATGCCTATCGTTGCCCTGTAAGCTCCACCAAATCCATGACCGGGCACTTGTTGGGCGCTGCGGGGGCATTGGAGGCGGTGTTCAGCATCCAGGCCTTGCGCGATCAACTGCTCCCACCGACCATCAATCTCGATGACCCAGATCCTGAATGCGACCTCGATTATGTGCCACATCGTGCACGCCCCGCGTCGATCGAGTACGTTATGTCCAACTCCTTCGGTTTCGGTGGACACAATGTGTGCCTGATCTTTCGCAGGCTGGAGGGAACGCCGTGACACGGCTGACACGGCGGGCAGAGATCGTGGGCTGGGGGATGTATGTGCCCCAACGGGTTGTGACCAACGATGATTTGGCCCAGACACTGGATACGTCCGATGAGTGGATTCGCTCGCGCACGGGGATCGAGCAGCGCTACATCGCCGGCCCTCACGAGAATACCACCCAGATGGCTATCGAAGCGGCGCACGCGGCCTTGCGCGTAGCGGATGCAGATCCACGCGACATCGACCTGATCATTGTGGCCACCGCGACGCCCAACCACGTCTTTCCCTCTTCCGCCTGCGCCGTGCAGAACGCGTTGGGCGCATCGAGAGCCGGCGCTTTCGACCTCAGCGCAGGATGCTCCGGCTTTGTCTATGGCCTCATCATGGGACACCAGGCTATCGCCTCTGGGGAGCACAATCTGGTCCTGGTGATCGGATCGGAAACTCTGTCGCGAGTGCTCAATTGGGAGGACCGTTCGACTTGCGTGCTCTTTGGCGACGGCGCAGGCGCGGTGCTGCTGCGAGCGAGCGAGGGTCCCGCCGGCGTCCTGGCGACGCACCTGGGCTCGGACGGCTCGGGGGCCCAGATGTTGATTATCCCGGCGGGGGGAAGCGCTCTCCCCGCCAGCGCCGAGACGGTGAGCCAGAAAATGCACACCATCCAGATGAACGGCCAGGAAGTATTTCGCTTTGCCACTGGCATCGTAGCCGAGGCTACCGAGCGCGTGCTCAAAAAGGCCGCCATCAAGCCCCAGGATGTCGATCTGATCATTCCTCACCAGGCTAATCTGCGCATCCTGAGCTCGGCGGCAAAACGCCTCAACATCCCGCTGGAACGCTTTGTGGTCAATCTACAAAAATACGGCAACACTTCTGCTGCCTCTGTACCTATCGCCCTCTGCGATGCTGTCACTTCGGGCCGCATCAAGCCCGGCCAGAACATCGTACTCGTCGGTTTTGGCGCCGGGCTCACGTGGGCCTCTGTCTTGGTTAAATGGGCCATCCCGACCGAGGAAGCTATCTCGCCGATGCATCGCATATGGTGGCGTTGGTTGCTTTATCGCTGGGCTAGCGTGCGTAGCGGGTCACGACAGATCGTTCGGCACATCTTGGTGGTACTCATTCGCCTGGCTGAGAAACGAAACTAGACCTGTAGCGCACCGCCGCTATTCCCACGAGCTCTGCTCGCCAGACCTGGGGATACTACGGTTTACCATAGACCTTTTTATCGGCTTGACACGATCTATACACCCGCCTATAATGGGTTAGCAAACGTACTATCAACTAAAGGGGTACCTTTAGGCAAGAGGGGGGGGAAACTGAGTGACGCAGGTAATCGTGGATAAAGGAGAGTCGTTCGAGAGTGTCTTGAAGCGATTCAAAAAAGTCGTTCAAGAAGACCGTATACTCTCCGAAGTGCGACAGCGGCGTTTCTATGAAAAGCCTTGCCAGATTCGCAAGCGCAAAAAGGCCGCTAAGGTGCGCAAGAGCCGTCGTACGACGCTCAAAGCCCAGATGCGCAGGTACTAGTGCGACGCCTGCCCCTGTAGGCCTTGCCCAGTTCTGTGCGCTATCCCTCCTTTCTAGAATTGTAGCCCCCGGGAGTCGCTCCTCTGTCATGTGAGGAGCGACTCCCCACAGAACCATCAAGAGTGATTTTCCCGCCAACAGCAGGATGTCGTGAATATGACGCTCCAGGAACGCTTGACAGCTGATCTATACCAGGCTATGCGCAAGGGCGATACCCATCGCAAAGAAGCCATTCGCATGATCAGGGCTGCCGTCCAGAATGCCGAGATTGAGTGGCAGCGTCCCGCGTCGGATGAGGAAGTTCAGGGCCTCATCGCTCGCGAGATCAAGCGCCGCGTCGAAGCGATCGAGCTCTTTCGCAAGGGTCACCGAGACGACTTGGTAGCCTCGGAAGAGATCGAAGTGGCCATCCTGAGAGAGTATCTGCCGCAGCAGCTCGGTCGCGAGCAAGTTACCGAGGTGGTGCAGCGCATCGTCAGCGAAACCGGGGCTGGTGGGCCCGCTCAGATGGGTCCCGTCATGCGCCAGGTCATGGCGGAACTCAAAGGTAAGGCCGATGGCCGCCTGGTCAATGAGATCGTGCGAGAGGTACTTGGCCAATAGAAGAGCCGCTTCTCTGTAGCTCCAAAGGTTCGGCCAACACACCATGAGAAGACTTGGTTTGGGCATCTCAGCCAATACGAATCGGCGAGACCGCCCTCAAGAAACCCCCGCCCGTAGAACGATCCGCGCTCTGGTCTTTGCCTTTGTGCTTTTTGCCTCTTGGAGCATTGCGTTTGCTTTTTATCGCTCACCGGCTCGCGTTTCGGTCGTCGTGGGCGAGCCTTCACCGCACGATATCAAAGCCTCTCGACAGTTGACTTACATCAGCGAAGCAAGGACCCGCCAGGCTCGGCTCGCTGCTGCCTCTCGTGTGGCGGATATCTACAGTGGCCCAGATATGGAAATCGCCAGCAAGCAGTTGCGCACCATGGGCCAGGTTACCGACTATATCACGGTGATTCGCTATGACGAGTTCAGTGATGAGGACCGCAAGGTTGTCTTGCTGCGCGAGATTCCCTCGCTCAATCTCTCCGAAGAGAGCCTGGCCTATCTCGTGGAGATGCCCCAGGAAGAGTGGCAAAGCGTCATCGCAGAGAGCCAGCGTGTTCTGGATCTTGTCATGCGCGAAGATATCAAGAGCAATCAGGTCAGCCTGGTCCAGAGGCAGATTCGCCGATTCATTTCCCACGCACTTTCGGATCGCCAGCAAACGCTGGTTTTGGAGATAACGCAAAGCATGGTTATCCCCAACAGCTTCTACGATGCCCAGCAGACGGAGGCCAGTCGCGAAGCAGCCAGTGTGGCTGTCCAGCCTGTACAGGCGACGATCCTCGCGGGCGAAAGCATCCTGCGCGAAGGTGAGTTGGTCAACGAGTTGGCTATCGAGAAGCTGCAAGTTCTAGGAATGCTCAATGCCCAGATGCCCTGGCAAGATCGTGTGGGCTTGATGTTGCTGGCGCTGATCATCGTCGTGGCTCTCGCTTTGTACATCGTTCGCCACCAACCGCTCCTGTTGGGGCGTCCCCGGCGAGAGCTTCTGTTGCTTCTCCTCCTGGTATCCGCAGGGGTGATGTCTCGCCTTCTTCTCCCAGGGCACACCCTAATGCCCTATCTGTTTCCAGCAGCAGCTATTGCGATGATGGTAACCATCTTGCTTGATGTTCAGCTCGCCATGATCGTCTCGGCGCTTGTGGCCATCCTGGTCGGTCTTGGCGCTGGCGGCTCACTCGAAGTGGCTGTCTACGCTCTTATGGGTGGTATGATCGGCGGCCTAGCCCTCTGGCGCATGGATCACCTGGGACATTTTATCAGCGCCGGGATTTATGTGGCACTGACGAACATGGGCGTTATCCTCGCCTTTCGCTTGCAGGGCCAGAGCTACGATCCTGTCGGCCTCCTTCAGTTACTAGCGATGGGCGCTCTGAGCGGCGTACTATCGTCGAGCCTCACCTTCATCGCCTTTTCGTTCATTGGCCGTGTTTTCGGTATCACCACGTCACTGCAACTCTTGGAACTGGCTCGCCCCACGCATCCACTCTTCCGACAGCTCTTGCTGAAAGCCCCCGGGACCTATTATCATTCTATTTTGGTGAGCAACCTGGCCGAGAGTGCGGCCGAGATTGTGGGCGCCGACACCTTGCTTGCACGTGTCGGTTCCTACTACCACGATATCGGCAAGACGAGTCGTCCCTACTTTTTCGCTGAGAACCAGGCCAACGAGGAAAACCCTCACGACAGGCTCGATCCCAAGACTAGCGCGGAGATCGTCATTGGCCATGTGTTAGATGGCGTGGCTATGGCTTCGCGGGGCGGCCTTCCCGATAGAATCATAGATTTCATCGCTGAACATCACGGCACCAACTTGGTGACCTACTTTTTCCGCCAGGCCAGCCAATCAGACAACGGCAACCCGGTCCGAGAAGAGGACTTTCGCTATCCAGGCCCCCGCCCTCAAACCCGGGAGACAGCCATCGTCATGCTGGCTGATAGCATCGAAGCCGCAGTGCGCGCCGACCGCCCCGCTACCCAGGCCGAGATGGAACGCATCATACGCCAGATCATGAATGACCGCCTCGTTAGCGGCCAACTGGACGAATCGGACTTGACTCTGCGCGATCTGGACAAGATCCGCCAAGCGTTCATCGGCATCCTGCAAGGCGTATTTCATCCCCGCATCCAGTACCCAGACAAGGTGATGCGGCGCAAAACCCAGGAGAGCAATGCTTCCCCCTGAAGAGTGTCCTCGAAGGATGTCCACTGGCCGTCCCATCAAAGGTACGCTACGGGCTAGTTTTGGCTATGCCTGGGAGGGACTGGTTTACACTGTGCAGTGCGAGCGCAACGCTCGAATCCACCTTGCGGTGGCCAGTCTCGTCATCCTCCTTGGCCTGTGGCTGGGCCTGTCCACTATCGAATGGGGCCTGATCACCGTAGCCATTGCTTTTGTGTTCACGGGAGAGATGCTGAACACCGTTATCGAGGTGATGGTGGACCTGGTCACGCCCGAGTACCATCCGTTGGCCAAGCGAGCGAAGGATATTGCGGCAGGGGCCATCCTCGTTGGCGCCCTGGCAGCAGCGGGAATCGGCTTGGTGATTCTGGGGCCCCACTTGTTGGCCAAGGTGGGATGGTGATAGCACTCAGCCACCTCAGTTGACCCTGTCATGGGGAACGATTTGGTGCTCGCGCACGTTGCAACATTAAGGTGAGCTATGGAATTGCGCTTGTATTGGCACATCATCAGACGTCGGCTATGGCTGGTGCTTGGCTTGTTGGGCCTCTTTGGGCTAAGCTATCTAGTCTATCGGCCGCAGGCACTGCCCATTTACCAGGCCAGTATGCGTTTCGTCGTAGGAATCGCCCCCGAGCCCAGCACAGGCGAGTATTACACCTATGATCGCTATTACGCCTGGCTTACCGCCGAATATCTGGTCGACGATCTCTCTGAGGTCGTCAAGAGCCAGGCCTTTGCTCGCGACGTGGCTGCTGCTTCGGGGCTCGATATCCCGGCGGGCGCCATACAGGGCGCAACCTCCGCGGGCAAGCTTCATCGCATCCTGAATGTCACAATACAGTGGCCCAACCCGCAGGAATTAGAACGCATTGCCAACGCGGTACCCCAGACCCTGAGTGAGCAAGCAGGTAAATATTTCGCCCAACTGGGCACCGAGAATGCCACGACCGCCTTGATCGACCCGCCGCAGATCAGCGTTGTGGGTCCGTCGCTCAGGCAGCGACTCGATCTACCATTACGCCTCATTCTCGCTCTACTGGCGGGCATCGGGCTATGTTTTCTGCTGGATTACCTGGACGATACCATCCGCCATCGGGCTGACCTGGAGATACTTGGCCTGCGGGTTCTGGGAGAAATCCCGCGACCCGACGGGCGAGTACGTCCGTTGCGTCGACGCTCGCAGCCCTAGCAAAAGGCGGGTTTTTGAATTGGCCCTACCATGGTATAATGCCCAGCGTACGAGTTGTAGGGGCGCGAACTGTCCCTACCTCACTGGGAGGAAAAGGTGCAACTGAAAGAGTATATGCGGATTATCGCCAAGCGAGGGTGGATCATTCTCCTTGTGGCGATCATCACCACCGGCAGCGCTCTCGTCTTTAGCCGGATCCAGACCCCCGTCTATCGTTCTTCGATCTTTCTGAACGTCTGGCCGGCGCGCCTGGACTGGGGCCTACAGCAGACAATCAAGGGCCTGATGCGCAACTATACGGGAGTCATTGCATCGCGCGACACGGCCATGAAAGTGATCAACCGCCTGCAATTGGATATCACCCCCGATGAGCTCCGTGAGAAGCTCACCGTCAGCCCCATCGAAGCCGATTTCCTGATCCAAATCGATGCAGACGACTATGACCCTCTGATCGCCCGCGACATCGCACAAACTACGGCCGAGGTGTTTGTCGAGTACATCGATGTCTATATGTTGGACCAGGACAAGGCGGACCGTGTACAGGTATCGATTCGCGACTATGCACTGCCCGGAGCTTTGCACAAGCCCAAGTGGAAGATCAACGCGCTGGCCGGGGCTGTTTTCGGTGTGCTGATCGGCGGATTGATCGTGTTTGTCCTGGAATGGCTGGAAGCGGACATTTTGCGCACCACGGAGGATGTAGAGGCGCGTACGGGTGTGGCTGTTCTGGGCGTCATCCCCAATACAGCAAATCGCGGCGCCCGTCGTGCTTCATACCGACCTAGCTCATTGGCCTCGGCCAGACACGTAAGGAGATCTGAGAAATGACCGATACCCTCGGTCTTGTTACCTTGAGCGAGCCTCAATCGCCTGCCACCGAGGCTTATCGCACCTTGCGCATGAACTTGCAGTTCGCCGCACTAGACAGGCCGCTGCGCTCACTGCTCATCACCTCTCCGGGTCCTGGGGAAGGCAAGTCGACAACCCTGGCTAACCTGGCGGTGACGATGGCCCAGGTGGAGCAACGCGTGATCATGGTCGATTGCGACCTCCGTCGTCCTTCCCTGCATCGGCTGTTGGGCTTGCAGAACGAAGTGGGCCTCACCACGATGATGGTCGACGACCAGGCTCTGGAGAACCCTCCCTTGCAGCAGACGGCGGTGAACGATTTGCGTTTCCTGGCCAGCGGTCCCCCGCCACCTCGCCCCTCCGACCTGCTGGGCTCGCAACGTATGGTCAAAGTTATCGAGCGTTTGTTGGCGGAGGCGGATATCTTGCTCTTCGATGCCCCTCCGGTCATGGCTGTGACCGATGCTGTAATTCTGGCAACGAAAGTAGATGGCGTCCTGCTTGTGGTAAGCGCGGGCGAAACCAAGCGCGAATACGCCCAACGCTCCGTCGAGCGCTTGACCAAGGTGAACGCTACCATCATGGGCATCGTGCTCAACAATGTGTCACCCGATACCATCGTGAGCAGCTATTACCAGGTGTAGTTCTGGCTCGCCCGCGAGGGGCAGGCCATGTTCTAGAAGCGACTCGCGAATGTAAGTCATTCGCGAGTTTCTTTTTGGGGCGACGTCCCAAATCCTATACTGCCGCAAGTCGACACTCGCGTGTTTTCGGGATACGTCCATGTAGATCCCACCTTGCGATCGGTATGGTAAAAGACGATCCTGCTCCTGTGGATAAACGGTGGTTAAATCAGGCGCATTGTGGATAGAGAGCTGGCACCCTCGACCATCGTTTTCATAAAGATGACGCTAAACACGTGCTCGCACACAACGCCTAGTGGTCGTCACAATCACCCCACAACAAGTGCCTGGCAGCTGGATGCAGGGAGATTAGCCTCTGATGCCGTTGTACTAATTTACCCACACACGTGTCCCATCCCCCGTGGACAAAAAAGCACAAGATGCACGCCATATTGGCCATGTGACACCATAGCTTGTGGCACAGGGCTCTTTGTCCACCTTTCCACCGCACCTACTACTACGACTATAATACTCTATATATATTAAGCTAATATATCCTTATAGAAGAGAGTCGGGGATGTGGATCTTGCTAGCTTCGATATGAGGGGAGATACTGTTGCCAGGAGATTGAAGGTAAATAGCAATACCCATGCCTCTCACCGAGACATGGGTATTCGGAAATCGTTTGTCTTGCGTTGATTCGTCAGACGCGCGTTACGTACTGGCCTGTACGGGTATCGATGCGCAAAACGTCCCCTTGCTTCACAAAGAGGGGTACCTGCATCTTTGTCCCCGTTTCTAGGGTCACTTCCTTCGTGGCGGCTGTGGCTGTGTCGCCGGCATAGCCAGGCGCAGCGTCCACCACCTCCAGGTCGACGGTAATCGGTAGCTCGATGCCGATGGGTTCGCCTTCGTGCAGTTCCAGGTCTAGGATAGTGCCCTCTTTGAGGTAGGGCAGCACATCGCGCAGCGTATCTGTGGGTAACGCGGGCTGCTCGAAGGTCTCTGTGTCCATAAAGTAATAGTACTCACCGTCGTTGTACATATATTGAACGGTCTTGTGTTCCAGGCGCACTTCCTGGACACTAGCGCCGGACAGGAACGTGCGGCTAATGGTCGAGCCGCTGCGCAGATTGCGCAACTTGGTACGGATAATAGCGTTACCTCGTCCAGGCTTGTAGTGGTCATAGTCCAGCACGCGCCACAGTTGACCGTCTTCCTCAAATATGGCCCCCTTGCGCAATTCCGAAACTCCGATCATAGACGCCTCCTGAAGGAAAAGGCTGAATTAGCACATCTCGATATTATAGTCGGGGCGGGACCCACGACAAAACCAAATCATGTCCTGTTCGTAGGATCCAACCATCGTGCGGCCACGCCGGGCAAGGACTGTAGCGGACCCTGGCGTGCCGTGCACTTGGGTAGGGATCGCAAGATCGTCTTGCCGTAATTCTTGGTCAGAATCCTCTTGTCCAGCACAACCACCACGCCATAGTCGTCTTTACTCCGAATGAGGCGGCCAAATCCCTGGCGAAAGCGCAAGATAGAATCGGGCAGATAATACTGGTTGAAAGGGTCTTCGAAGGTCTGCGCTCGCGCCGATAATACGGGATCTGTAGGTACGGCAAAGGGCAGGCGGGCAATGACCAGGCAGCTCAGTGCCTGGCCTACTACGTCGACTCCTTCCCAAAAACTGCGCGTTCCCAACAATACAGCGCGCGGCGTGGCGCGAAAATTGTCGAGGATTTGGCGACGCGAGCCGTCGATGCCCTGGCCGTAGACCACGATGCTATCCTCATCCAGCGGTCTCTGGATAGCGCGATAGGTGGCATTGAGTTGGCTGTTGGAAGTGAACAGCACCAACATGCGCCCCTCGGTGGCCTTGGCCAATTCGATAACTGCTTGTTCCACCGTCTTTTGGTAGAAAGGTTCACTGGGCTCGGGCACATCCTTGGGCACGTAGAGAAGTACCGCGC
>CAYQDH010000065.1:0-16337 GCA_964416075.1 uncultured Anaerolineales bacterium
GCGGGCGATGGGCATTCGTGAGAATCGCGACGGCTGGCGTATAATAGTCATCCCCCTTAAGATGAGCGATACCGGTGGCGCATAACACAGGAGGTTCGCACGCCGTGATCATCGGTATGGATTTCGGCACCACCAACTCGGGCCTGGCCACATTCGACGGACAGATCAGATTGCTGCCCATGGATGAGGCCAATCCGTCGGCGCCGCAGGTGCTGCGCACGACACTCTATATCTCACGACAAAACCAGCACTATGTCGGGCGGCAGGCCATCGACGAACACTATCGTCGGAACCAGGGCCGCCCGGTGAGGCTGCGCCGTGAGTACGTGGGCGAGATCCAGCTCACCTTTGCCGAGATCGGCACTTTCTATCGCGACGTGTACGTGTGGATCGACGAGCTAGAGCCCGGGCGCCTGTTTCGCTCGATGAAGAGCAACCTGCACGATACGGCCTACAGCGGGACGTCCGTATGGGGCCGATTCTATCGCTTGGAGGACGTGGTGGGCACGTTCCTCCTTTTGACCAAAACTCGGGCCGAGAAAATACTGGGGCACAAAGTACGGGAGATCGTCCTGGGGCGCCCAGTCAAGTTTGCAGTGGACCCGCAGGCGGATCGGGTGGCGGAAGAACGCTTGGCTCGCGCCGCGATGTTGGCTGGCTACGAGCGAGCCTATTTTGAGATGGAACCCGTGGCCGCGGCGCTGCGCTACGAGCAAGATGTCCGCGCCTTTCAGCGCATCGTGGTGTTTGATTTCGGCGGCGGAACGCTGGATATCACCGTGATGGAAGTGGATGGGCGAGGCAGCCGCCGCATCCTTTCTACCGAAGGTGTGCGCATCGCCGGCGATCTCTTTGACGGCAAGATCGTCGCCGCAAGGCTGGGCAAGCATTTTGGCGCCGAAGTCACGTATGGGGCCAAGCGCCTCAAGATGCCCCACCAGATCATCATGGACCTCAGCGATTGGCAGACTCTGCCCTTGCTCAACCAGCCCGAGATGCTGAGCTTTCTGACCCAGGTGGAGCGGGCAACCACTCGCCCCAAGCCCGTCAGGGCGCTGCGCAGCCTGATCGGCAACAACTATGGCTTGACCATGTTCGACCAGGTGGAGCGGGCCAAGATCGCGCTCTCCAGCATGGGACAGACCACGATCGAGTTCTCCGGGCAGGACATCGCCGTCCGCGAGCGCCTGAGCCGGCCCGAGTTCGAGCAGATCATCCGGCCCGAGGCCACAGAGATCGAGCGCTGTGTGGATCGCGCACTGGCGGCGGCGGGCGTCGAGACGGATGAGATCGATATCGTGGTGCGCACGGGTGGGTCATCTCTCATCCCGCTCTTTCAGCGCATGCTGGCGGCCAAGTTCGGCGGCCACAAGCTGCGCGTTATTGACGAGTTCAGCAGCGTCACCGCGGGCCTGGCCGTGGCCGGGAGCCTGGTGGAGCGAGGCGAGTTGGAGCTGCCATCCTATGGGCCCGAGATCCTGCAGGAAGCCCCCGTTGCGGACGATGCGCAAGCCTTAAAGAGCCCTGTACTGACCCTCTCTCAGGAACTGGCCGAGCAGGACGCCTTTCAAGCTTATCAAGCCAGCGACGAACATGCAGCCCTGCAAGCCGAGATTGTCGCGCGGCCCTTGGCCGTGGTCGCTCTCTCGCGGCAGGGTGAGATCAGGCGTACTCCCGTGGGCCGCTTCCCCCAGCCACGCCGTGGTGACGCACCTCCGGTGACCGAAGTGGCTTTAGCAGGAGGGGATGAGTTAACCCACATGCTAGCCGCCGGGGTACGAGATACCCTGCTGCTGGTCACAGACCGGGGACGCCTTTTCACCTTGGCCGCTGCCGAGCTATCTCTCACCAACCTGGATAGGCGAGGCCGCCCGCTCAAATATCACGTGCCCCTTTTGCCCGATGAGCGCATCACGGCGATGGGACAGGTGGCTGAACCCGCCGAGGGCGAGCCGGTGATCCTGGTGACCGACTTGGGACTGGTGTTTCGCATGGGATATACGGCGGCCGCGGCAGCCGGAGGGGGCACCAAGCTGGTCGAGTTGCCTGCCCCTCATTTGCCGGCGGTGATCATCCCCGCCCAAGGTGGCGCCAGCCTGTTCATCGTCAGCAACGACGGGACCGCCGTGCGTTTGCCCGAGGCGGGCATCCCCCCCGGCGGTATCCTGGCCCTCAAACCCAAGCCGCATGAGCGCGTGGTGGGGGCGCTCCTTGTAGACGACGCTAGCACGCCCTTCTTGGTGAGCAGTGACGGCTACCTGTGCCGTCGTGAGATGAGCGCCTTTCCGGCAGACCGTAGCAGGCGTAAAGCGCTTATGCTGGGCCCCGAAGCGCAGCTGGCGGCCCTGGTTTCTGAGAAAGATCTGGACCGACTCATCCTAGGCAGCACCGAGAGGCGCGTGATGTGTGTTACCACGCAGGGAATCCCGATTTCGGAGCGAGCTGTGCGGGGCAAGCGGGTTGTGGATAACGAATGGGCCGGCCCTATCGGTATGGCCGCCGGTATAGGTGCCGAGTGACGGCCATCCACCGCGTGATGGCAACATACTGGCTTCCCAGGGAGGGCAGAGTGTGAGCAGGCGTACCAGATTGTGGCTAATAATCCTGGTCGTGGTCCTTTGCGTAGTCCTGGACCAAGTTACCAAAGAGATAGCGCGGCAGTACCTCCGCACGTCTGCGCCGATCTCGATATGGAACGATTTGATCCACCTGGAGTACGGCGAGAACCCGGGCGCCTTTCTGGGATTGGGATCGACGTGGTCGCCCACCGTGCGCTTTGTTTTCGGCGTGCTGGTGGTGGCCATCGTCGTGGTGGTGTCTCTTGGCTATGCCATCGCTGAGCCAGAGCTCGGCACGGCGCAGTGGATGGCGCTGGCGCTGGTGGCGGCTGGCGGGATCGGGAACCTGATCGACCGCGTGACCCAGCAGGGGATCGTGAGCGACTTTATCCGGCTGGGCATGGGGCGTGTGCATACGGGGGTGTTCAACGTAGCAGATGTGGCGGTGATGGTGGGGGTAGGCCTGCTTATGCTATCCAGCTTTAGGACTGAGCCGCAGCCCACGCCGACTCCTCCATCGCCAAATAGCACATGAGTGCTTGAGGCAATCACGGGCTAGCCTGGTAGCCCGCCACGAAATCTCTGCGAAGGAGATGGCCATGGGAGAATACAAAGAGTCCGTTCGAGCGTTGCCGATCCGGGAGTGCGATGTCGTTATCGCGGGGGGCGGGACAGGCGGGGTGGTGGCGGCCCTGGCCGCTGCGCGGCAGGGCGCGCGCACGGCGCTGATCGAGGTCAAGGGGTATACCGGGGGCGTGGCGGTGGAGGGCGGCACCGCGTTGCATAGCTTCTATAACCTGTGGAAGGCCTTCCCGGGCGTAGCTAGGCGCCAGGTTGTGGGCGGCATCCCCCAGGAGATCGTGGACCGCCTGAGGCAGGCCGGAGGCACGACGGGCCATGCCGAGATGCTGGTGGGATACAACTATGACTCGGTATGCACCGCCATCGACACCGAGATATACAAGCTGGTCACGCTGCAGATGCTGGAAGAGGCAGGGGTGCAGCTCTACCTGAACACCTTTGTGGCGGAAGCAGTCACGGAGCACGATTGGATCACGGGAGTCATTGTCGAGAGCCGCTCCGGGCGCGAGATGATCTCTGCGAAGGCCTTTGTGGACTGCACCGGCTACGGCGACCTGGCCGCCCACGCTGGAGCGCGTTTCAGCGAGCCAAACGACTACCCGGTTGCGAACAGCATTGGGATCGGCGGGGTGAACGTCGAGGGTTACTATCAGTTCCTCACGCGTTATGGCGCGGTGACCGAGTATGTGGAGGGCACCCGCAGCGGAGGACAGGGGCGTATCGTGCGCCTTAACGGGGATATGCGGAAGCTACCCTCGGAGTTTCGCGACGCCGCACATGCCATCGGCATGTCACTCACTACGACGACAATCCACGATGATTACCTGATGTTCATCAAGATCAACTACAAGATGCCGGTGAGCCCCACCAGTCGCGATGCCGTGGCCCAAGCAGAGGTTGAGCTACGCCGGAGGCAGGCGGAAGCGATCGGACTTTTCAGGCGCTATGTGCCCGGTTGCGAAAAGGCTTTCATCGCCCGCACCAGCCCGACGCTGTGCATTCGGCGCGGCCGGCTCATCGCATGCGATTATGATGTCACCCTGGCAGACGTGCTAGAGGGCCGGCATTTCGAGGACGACGTGCTGGCCTATGGCTTTCACGACTCAGCCCCCCGGCTGCAGATCGCTCATGGTGGCACCTATGGCATCCCCTACCGGGCACTGCGCGTGGCGGGGATCGCCAACCTGCTTGCGGCGGGGATGCTCATCACCTCAGACCACGAGGCGCACATGTCCACCCGCAATACGGTGTGCTGCATGGCCCAAGGCCAGGCAGCAGGCACTGCGGGCGCGCTCTGCGCGGCGAGGCAGTGCGGCACGCGAGACCTGCCATACTCCGTGCTGCGCCAGGCTCTTGAGGCGGGAGGGGTTATCCTCGAGAACTGAGACGGGCTGAATAGAGCCTTCCAGGTGCTACGGACACGCGATTTGGAAATCGCGCCTACAGATCAGACCCACGATTTGGAAATAGCGCCCACAAATCAGGAAAAGGCAAAGGTAATCTCGGGCTGTCGATCCCTGTCCTCAAAGACAAGGCTGAGGGTGCTGCTAGGCGAGGCGGGTTCCCAACTCAGTAGCACCGGATTGGCCCCCGCTTCCAGGTCGATATCGGGCACCCTTGTGGCCTCGCTGGCCGCGAGGGTGTATTCTCCGGCTTCTTGGCCATTGACCCACAGGCGTACATTCCCCTCTCCGGCCAGGCGCAGCACCGTCTGCAGTGCCGGATTGGGGAGGCCGCCGAGGGTGCGCATGGCCTTGCGCGGTCCAGGGCAGTGTACCTGCAACCCCACCAGGAGCGGTCCTCGTCCAGCCACCACATTGGCGCCCAGGCGCCCCTCAGGCGTCGCGACCTCTCGCCACCCCGCCCAAGCATGGAACGTCATGTTGTCGCTACAGTATTCGACACAGCGAGCGGCCAGGGGCAATACGCCTGCTAGCGCTTGTCCGTCATCTCGGGCCACTTGCATGCGCACGGGATAGCCATCGCTGGCCAGGCCCTTGTTCGGGGTAGGCGTGTCGCTCGCTCCCTGCGGTCCACCCAGGATATCGCTCCCGGCGGGCAATCCCAGGTTCCAGAGGAACAGGCCCAGGAAGCGACGGAATTGCCACAAGTCCGGGCGCCAGCGAATCATGCACACAAGCAGGCGTCCCTTGCCCACACGCATTTCCACCAACCCCCCAGCTACCCGCCGGGGCCGGCCATCGAAATAGGCCGATAGGGCGGGCATGCGCCGCCACTCTGTAGCCTGCTCTTCGCCATAGAGGACATCCAGGCCCGAGCGCGTAGCGTTGGTCAAGAGTGGCCTGGCGCCCTCGATGTCGACCCATCGATCGACGATCGGTTCCTTGAGATTGACTGACCGGTAGGTCCAGTTGTCGAGCCAGCACAGCTCCTCATGGCTGATCGCCGCCAACCATGGCGACTCATCCCCAGAGGGCTCGCTCTCGGCGCGCACCAACTGGTAAATGGCGTGTCTCGGCCTGACAAGGTCGATCTTGCGACCAACGACCTGCTCCCAATAAAGGACCGCTGTCGCGTTGAGAGCCCACAGCACCACCGTGCCCCCGGCAGCGAGGTATTGCAGCCAGGCTGCGGGTTCCTGCCGGGGAATCACCTCTCCCGAAAGAAAGGTGACTGGCAAGGGGGGGATTTCCACGTCAGCGGCCTCTCGCAATGGAAGGCGCCCGGTGAACCCAGAGCTCTGGAGGCGGTGAGCCATCTCGGCATCAACACCCAACGCGGGGGCAGAGGCCCAGCGCGCGTCGATAGGCGACGTCACCTTTTTACGAGAGCCGCCCGCTTTCCGGCCCTGGTCGCGCCCAACGACCCCAGCTGCCAGGTAGCGCAACGCGTTGGTGAGCAGCTTGTTCGCCACAGGCAGATCATCCAGGCGATCGGCCAGCCTTAGCTGCGTGGCGATCAAAATGCCGGAGCCGATCTGCGCCTCGATGACCGGCGCCCAGGTGAGCCCGCCAGTGCCGAAATCCCCACCGCTGGAATCGATGAGCGGGCGCACCACATGGTCATCCTGGGGCTTGACGTAAGGGTTCAGAGTGACCCAGGCATCGGAGGAGGGCATACCGTAGGGATCATCGGCAAAGTAGGTCAACTCCCTGGGTGAGATCCCTTGCAGAATGGGATGATGGGCATCCCGGACATGGGCTATCTCGGTGGGCTGGCGAGCGATGTTCAGGCCGGGGAACAGGGTATGGGTCTGTTGCAGCACGAGAGCGCGACCCCCGGCCAAGAGGTAACGGCGTAAACGCTGGTTCTGGGTCGTGCCCGGCAACACCGCATCCTCGCCTACGATGACGATAGGCATGTGCTCAGCATCCAGACCGTCGACGGCCCGGGGATTCCCCGGCACGCCGGAACCCAAGACGATCCCTTCCTTACCAAAGGGGAGGCGCAGAGGCGTGATGCCATGCCGGGATAGCCAGGGCACGATGCTGCTGGTGCGCTGCGGAGACTCCCCCAGGACCCCCACATTGAAGGGGAGATCCAGGGCCATATCGCGCTCTTGCGGAGCCGTAAAGACGACCGACCGTCGCGCCTGATCGTGTCCATGGTCGCGCCCATCGGCATAGCGGAAGGTGGTGATGAGGGTGGCCTTGCCAGGGAGCCCCTTGTGGGCAGGCACGGGGAGCGCCACCGTGGTCGTGCCGCCGCTGGCCACAGAGACCTTGGCGGTGGCCTGCCATAGCGTATCTTTGCCCTGCTTTAGCACCACTTGAACCCTGCCCCTCACTTCGCGTGGCAGGTCATTGACCAGGTGAACGGTATGCGGGATGGGCTGATCGGTGTAAAACTGCGCGCGTTCCTCCTGGATGACAGAAGCCACGGGGCGGAAAGCATGGCGAACCAGGTCGAAGCTGGGTCCGGGGCGATAGCCCTTGGCGGGGCGATGCTTCTCGCCACGGTCTTGGTCAGATTCTCCCTCCTCCCACCAGGCATATTCCGATTCATAGGGCCGATGGGCCAACGGCTTGGCAAACGGACTGGAAGGATCAGGCCAAGAGAAAACCTTGGCTTCAGCAGGCCGCCAGTTATCGAGGCCGGAGGTGTTCCACACAAAGAGGCAGCTCACCTCGTTGGCGCGCCCAAGCTCGATGATGCGCGCAGCGTCCCGCCCCAGGGATTGGGAAAGGAGCACATAGTCGGCCCACACCTCGTCTCCCGCCCATTGTAGCGCCACGTAGGGTGAGGCATAGTGCCAGCGCCCCATCTCCCCGGCATGCAGAGGCCGAGTCTTGTCCCACCATCCCAGGCCATGGCAGGCCGGGCCATAGTGTCGCGAGATAATTGCCTGCTCCTGCTCGTTCCAGATAGCGCTATCGCCCTCGTGATAGGCCGGTCGCGTGGGGTCTAGCTCATTGAATAGGGCTCGCAGGCGGGGCAGTTCCTCTTTGGCGCCGGGCATGAGGTTGAGCGCCCAACGCATTTCGTTCTCCACGCTCCAGAGCACCAGCGAAGGATGGTTCTTGTCGCGGCGCACCATGCGCCGAACGTGGTCGCGGGCGCGGGGCCACAGCTCGGGCGTCTCCAGGCCCCATTGCCCGGAACCGTGCAGCGCCGTCTCCTGGCATACCAAGATACCCATCTCATCGGCGATATCCAGGAAATAGGAGGGATGAGGAAAGGTGTGCATGCGCACATAGTTCATGTTCAGGTCGCGCAATTGGCGGAACCACTGCCGCACATACTCGGGCCGCAACCAGTGACTGTGGGATTTGTGCGCCCACTCGCCATACAGTCGCTGTGGCCGTCCGTTCAACAGAATGCGGTGTCCCTCGATGCGCACCTCGCGAAAGCCAAAACGTTGCGTTGTGACATCGACGGTCGAATCACCCGCGCGCAGCTCGGAATGCAGCGTATACAGGTGCGGATCTTCCGACGACCACAGATGAGGGCCGGGCCAGGGTACCGTCTGTACCACCTCGTCGGTGGTCCCGGGGTCCAGAGTCACCGGCGTCTCGTTTAGAGTCAGGACGATCCTCTCCGCATCCAGCACCACGTGCCGCACCATACCCACAAAGTGCGCCCGTCCTGCGTTGGCGCCCCGGGCGATCACCGTCAGGGTTCCGTCGCGCACGGATGTGCGGACGGTCAGATCCGCAAGGTAGACGGCGGGCCGCCACTCCAGCGTGACATCCTGCCAGATACCAGCTTGCTCGTGGGCAATGCAACAACCCCAAGGCACGTCAATCAGGCTGAGAGTTCCCGTTTCAGGATGAGGAAAGGTGCGAAATTCGGTGAGCAGGACGGCCAGCTCATTTTCGCCGGGGCGCACGTACTCGGTGATATCGAGGGGCTCCCCGATGAACATATCCTGCTGGATGGCCACGCGCCGCCCGTTGACGAAAATGTGTGCCCGGGGGATGGCCGCGGCGATGGTCAAGACCAAGCGTTGGTCCGGATTCGGCAAGTCCAGCGCAAAGTGGGTACGCGCCCAACCACTGCGTCCCTGGCGCCAACTCTGCGGATAGGGGTGATCGGTGAAAAAGCCGGGCACCAAATAGGCTGTGGGGTGCCATCCCTCCGCGGGCACCGCGGTTGGCTCGAGCGGCGTCATGAGATCGGGATGAGGTACGGGCTGGAAATCCCACCACCCATTCAGATAACGTATCGCGCGCACGGGCTGTGGATCACTCATCAGGATTCTCCCCGGGACCAGAATGAAAATCGCCGCAATGCGGCCATGATGGCACATCCTGGCCGGGGGGTCAAGGCGCCCGTTCATCGAAATCTCCCGTTCGGACAGACCCATGTCTTGTGGTATGATGTGCACATCCGCAGATTGGCCGGTAGCCATGAACACCAAATGGCCACCTATCACACGACGAAAGGGAAACCCGTGATCAAGCAGATTGCACACATCTGTATCGGCGCGACAGATCTGGCCGCCAGCAAGCACTTTTATTGTGACGTCCTCGGCCTCCCGATCAAGTTCGAGTTTCTCAAAGACGGCCACGAGTTTGGCTTTTACGCGGAAGCAGGAGGTGGGGGCTATATCGAGGTTTTTTCTCAGGATGGCGTCGACCAAGGTTCCAAGCCCTTGATCAAGCATATGTGCCTGGAGGTCGAGAGCATCGATGAGGCGATCCGGAGCATCTCTGCGGCGGGCGTGGAGATCTCGGCGAAAAAGCTGGGCACAGACCGTAGCTGGCAAGCGTGGATCACGGACCCCAGCGGCATCAGGATCGAGCTACACAGGCAGGGATTGCATCGTAACCTGGTGAGGATATCGAAACGCCACCACAACCGCGGTGGCCAGGGACAGGCCGGGCAAGGCCAGTAGGGCGGGCCTGGTTGAACAGCACCGGTCTTTCTCAGCGTTTCAGGGTATCGATCATCTCGAGCAGGTGATCGATATCCTGTTCGTTGTTATACAAGCCGGGCGAGATTCGTATACCTCGGAGGTCAGGCCGCGTGGGGGGGAGCTCCGTAGGCACTAGAACGATGTTCGCCCGCCATGCCTCGGCCACCACATGCTCGGGAGTGAGCCCGTCCAGCACCAGGCAAGTGATGGCGCTGCTGAGGCCAGGGTCGCGGGGGCTGGCGATGCGCGCACCGGGCATCGCCTCCAGGCCGCGCCACAGGTACTGGCGCAGCGCCATGAGCCGCTCATGCACGCTCTCCACTCCCAGCGACGCCAGGTAGGCCAGTGCCACGCCAAACCCAATGCGCAAAACGACGTTCTTCGCCCCGAACTCGTAGCGAGAGGCGCTATCCGGTTCCTCATAGCCGTCGTGGGCATGATCGAAGGTGGCTTGTCCAAGGCGGTGGGCGTGCAGCCCAGGGATGAGATCCTTGCGCACATACAACAAGCCACAACCATAGGGCCCAAGCAGCCACTTGTAACCCGTGATGGCGTAAAAGTCGCAGCCCATGGCGTGGAGATCGATGGGGTACTGTCCAGCGCTCTGGGCGCCATCGAGCATCACCAGCGCCCCACGGGCGTGGGCCAGTGCCGCGATCTCGGGCGCGGGAAGCGTGATACCAGTCTTGTTGGTGGTATGGGAAAGCCAGAGCAGTCGCGTTCGCGGTGTGAATAGGCCATCCAAACAGGATAGGATCTGGTCTTTCCCATGAGGCAAGGAGGTTTTGACGACACGAACGCCTTGTTGCTGCACCAAGCGATAGAGCGGAGCATAGAGCACTTCCTCGTCGCTGGTGATGATCTCATCGCCAGCACGCCATGGCAGGCCATCGAGCACGATATGCAGCGATTCGGCCACGCGCCCGGTGAAGGCCAACTCGTCCAGGGTGGCGCCAAAGAGATGGGCCGCCCGCTCTCGGGTATCGGCCTCCAGCCGGCTCACCTCTTGGCGAAAGGTGGGCGTGGTGGCGCCCTGAGCGCCCCATGCAGCAAAGAGTCGCTGGATTTCGGCCGTCACCGGCTGCGGCGTGAGACCGATGCCCGCTGTGTTGAGATAGACGTGGTTTGCTAACGCAGGAAAATCCTGTCGCACCTGTTGCCAGTCGACCATACCAATCCCTCCGACAGAGCTGAGGCGTCAACACGCATTTCTATCACCAAGCGGGTGTGCGGGATTACCCACCACCACACTGTTGGGCGGCACATCCTTGATCACGACAGCGCCCATCCCGATAAAACTGCCATGGCCCACGCGCTGATATTGCCGCACCATGCATCCCTGGCCCAGGTAAGCCCCCCGCTCGACGCGCACCACACCAGCCAAGATCACCCCGCTGCAGAGGGTTACCTGATCCTCCAGATGATCGTCGTGGTTGACGATGCTGCCGCTGAGCATGAAGACGCGGTCGCCCAGCACCGCGTTGTGCCCCACGAAACAACCGGGGTAAACGACGCACCCCAGGCCCAGGCGCGCTGTGCGCGAGACAGTGGCCCCCGGCGCGACCAAGGAGATGAGCCGCTCACGAGGGAGGTCGGGCGGGTTGCTGCCGTATTCGGGAACGAATAGAGCAGAGGGATAATCGCCGATCTGCGCATAGGTAGCAAGGACGGGATAGCCCGCCAGCACCTGGCCCACGCGCTCGGCCTGTTCCTTGGGCACCAAGTAGCCCAACAGGTTCCACACAAGCTTGAGCTCGTTGATCCCCTCAACGAACATGGCCATCTCCGCCGCATGGGGCCCAGCACCGAAAATGATCAGGTCTTTCATGGGATCAACCGAACAGCGGCACGTATTGCGGGCCCTCAATGTACGGAAAGCGCGCCGTGGCCTCGTTGTCCAGCTCGATCCCCAGGCCCGGTTTGTTCGACAGGTGAAAGTAACCGCGCTGGGGCACCAGTGGCTCAACGAGGATCTCGCTCTTGAGCGGGTTCGGATTGGCGTTGTACTCCATGAAGAGGCGATTCGGTGCGGCGGCCACGGCGTGGGCGTTCGAGGCAATGACCACAGCATTGAACCAACAATGGGGAATGCACGACCTGCCATAGCGTTGCGCCATCGCGGCGACCTTCATCCAGCCCGTGAGACCCGTACGGCTGGAATCGGGCTGCACAATCTCGTAAGCGCCCGTAGCCAGGAATTCGTGGAACTGCTGCGGCGTCACATAGCCCTCTCCACCGGTAATGAGGATACCCGCCTGTGAGGCGACGGCGGCGTTATCAGCAGCCACTCGCGGAAGAGGCTCCTCGAACCACAGAAAACCCAGTTGCTCCAAGCCATTGGCGATCTCAACCGCCTGGGTGATATCGCGGCAACGCGCGCCGGCATCGACCATCAGGTCCATACGCCCGTTGACCGCGGCGGCCACCTTTTCCATCAGGCCCAGGAAGGTTGCGCTGGTGACGCCGTCGTGCTCCCAATCGGTGCCCATGCGCATCTTGAACGCCGTCCAGCCATCATCGATCCAGCGCAGCGCCTCGTCCACCAGTTGCTCCGGACGATCGTACCACTCGTAAAAGACCCCCGCGCTGGCATAGCCGCGCAGGGTAGTCTCATAGTCCCCATCTTGGCACAAAAGCTTGAACACGGGCGTGTTCGTGGCCTTGCCGATGATGTCCCAGCAAGCGACATCGATGGCCGCCAGGGCGGCGTTCTGGGCGTAGCTGGTATCCTGCACGCGAGCGGCACTCAGCACAGCGCTCTCTACGGGAAGCGTCAGTTTTTCCACATCAAAGGGGTCGCGCCCCAAGAGACGAGGTTTCAGTTGCTCCACGGCCTGGCGTAGAGCTGAGGGGTGTACCCACAAACAGGTCTCGCCGATGCCGCTAATCCCTTCGTCGGTGTGCACCCGTATCAGTAGACAATCGTACTTGGCGCGCCTCATTTTGCCCACGCGATACTGCCATTGGGGTGGCAGGGGAAAAGACATGGCAATCGGTTCCATGGCCGTGATCTTCATTATCTCTCCTTGGGTCTAGGCTTACCAGGGGGCAGGCAAGTCGCGGATGGGCACCTCGATGAGCTGGAGGCCGCCTGCGGACTGCGCCTCGCGCAGGGCTGGGCCGACCTCGCCTGGTGACGAGAGGCGGCGCGCCTTGGCCCCAAAGGCCTCCGCCAGGCGCACGAAATCGGGATTCGTCAAATCGGCGTCGATGACGCGCCCGTTGAAGCGTCGCTGCTGATGGCGGCGGATGGCTCCATAGCCGTCATTATTGAACAATACGATGGTCAGGTCCAGAGCATAGTGCGCCGCCGTGGCCAGCTCCTGGACGGTAAAGAGCAGGCCTCCATCGCCGCACAAGGCCACCACAGGAGTTTCCGGGCGGGCGATCTTGGCCCCGATCGCGGCAGGCAGCGCAAACCCCAGAGCCATAAAGTTGTAGGGATTCAGAAACGTGCGCGGTCCATAGACCGGAAAGTAGGACGACGCCCAATACGATGGGAGGGTCATATCCAGGCAGACGATGCTCTCGCGGTCTATGGCAGAGCGTATATCGGCCAGGAGCCTGCATGCCTCGGGAGAGCGAGATTCGAAAACGCGCGCGATCTCGGCTTTGGCGGCGGCAACCTCCGGCGCGCGCTGTAGGCGGGCGAGGGGGTTAAGCTGCTCCAGAAGCTGGCGCAACACGGCCCTGGGATGGCCCACCAAACCGACCTCGGTGGCAAAAGAGCGCCCGATGTTATCGGCTTGTGGGTCGATGTGTACAAGGTGAGGCAAGGGCATCTCGCCGCGCACCTCCATGGGCCCCAGTCGGGTACCCACGGCCAGGGTCACATCGGCGCTCTGCACGAGGTGGGAGGCGCTGTTGCCCTCACGCCATGCCGATCCCAGGGCCAGGGGATGATCCTCCGGGATAGCCCCCTTGCCGATGGGGCTGGCGAGGACGGGCGCTTGCAGGAGCTCTGCCAGCACAGCCAGCTCGGCATTGGCCCCCATCGCCGTGACGCCCCAGCCGGCCATGATGAGCGGCCGCTGCGCCCCGCTCAGCAACGCGACAGCGCGAGACACCGCTGAGGGATCGGCGCCACGCTCTGCCGCCGTGAACCGCGGGGAAAACTGAACCTCACCCTCAGAGCCGAGGATGTCCGTCGCTATCTCCACATGCACCGGCCCGGGCCAGCCGGCCGCGATCTGCAGCAACGCATCATGGATGCACAACGGGATTTGGGCCACCGTCTCAGCTCTGGCATTCCACAGGGTGATAGCGCGCATCATCCCCAGTTGGTCCTTCAGCTCGTGAAGGTTGCCATTACCCCGCTGGCGCGAATCCACCTCGCTGCTGATAAGCAACAGGGGAGAGCCATCGGCGTAGGCCTGGCCCACGGCGGTGGAGGCATTCGTCACGCCGGGGCCGGTGATCACCAGCGCCACGCCCACCTTGCCCGAGGCACGAGCATAGCCATCGGCCATAAAGGCGGCTCCCTGCTCGTGGCGCGCTACGATGTGCTTGATCTGCGGCCGGTCGTATAGGGCATCGTACATCTCGAGCGTGTGAACGCCCGGGATGCCAAAGACCACCTCCACGCCCTCGCGCATCAAAGCTTCGACGACCGCCTGGCCACCCTTCATTATGGACATGGCTCTACCCCTATGGCTAGCTCACGCGAGATCATGACCAGGGCGCGCCCTGGTCATGCCGCTCACCAGGTACGCTTGGTCAGGTAATCCTGTATAGTTTCCTTGGGCACGGGCAGCTCGTCGACATGGCTCTCCAGCCAACCAGCAAAGTCGTCCTCGATGTGCTGCTCCCACTTGCGGTCGATCTCGCCGGGCGTGTACTTGGTTTCGCGCAGGCGTTGCTTGCCGAACATATCGCGCAGGCGGATGATTTCGGAAGTGGTAACGACCTTCTCGGCCCAGTGGGGTGGGATGAAAACCAGGCCATCCTGGTTGCCCAACACTACATCGCCCGGCATCACCGTTACACCGCCGATGCGGATGGGGGTGTTGATGCCCATCAGTTGCACGGTAGGCGTGGCCACTCCAGGGTGAAAGCCCCGGCAAAAGCAGACGAAATCCTCCATCTCGCGGATGCCCTCGATGTCGCGCACCGCGCAATCGTGCACCACACCATTGCCCGATTTGGCAAAGATCGAGGTCGAGAGGTTGTCGCCCATGATCGGACCCTCCGCTATCTTGCCAAAGACATCGGCCACATAGACATCGCCGTGTACTAGGGTATCGATGGGCCACGACACCTGGTCGCCCACGCATCCGGCAGCATGGGCCTGATCGAAGATCAACTTGCGCAAGTCCTCACGCCGGGGCATGTATGAGGCGGTGACGGCGCGGCCCGTCAGCACTTTGCCTGGCTGGGTAACGATCCAGTTGCCTTCGAACTGCCAATTGTAGCCCTCCCCGCGCAAGACACCCCAGGCCTGGGTTAGCGTTACGCCGCGCATGCGCTTGACAATATCGTCGGACACGCGAGGGCGACCATCCTCAAAACGCTCTCCGGTCCACTCGGGAGTAAAGGCAATGAGCTCTTCTGGGGTCAGGTTCAGTGGTGCAAATTTCATCTCGGGTTCCTTTGTCATAGACTAGGGTCCGACGCCACAGAGGGGTCGACCTTGTTGGGCCAGCATTGTACTTGTGATTCAAGGCGCAAGCAAGAGGGCGGCTTGTTAGCCGCCCTCGATCTCGAACAGAAGGATCCGATAGGAATCGTCGCGGTCGTCTATTGGACCGTGGGCAAGTGTATGTAGGGGCCGCAAGAACTGCTGGCCAGACGCACCTGCTGCCGCGCCCGATCCTGCCAGGTAACCTGACCACTCACCTGCGCTAGCTGGCCATTGATGGTGAAGGAGATCACATCTCCGGCTTCTGCACCCTCGTCTTCAGGCGTGGTCGGGTCATCGCCGTACACGTGCATCACGCCCCACTGCCCCGCGCCAAACGCCACGGCATAGCCACACGGCACGCCCTGGGGATCGTAGGCCTGAATGATTGTGCCCTCAACTACCGGTCCCCCCGCGCAGCTCGTGTCGGTGCTATACACATCCCACCATTGACTGGTTGGCGTCACATGCTCGGCAGGCGCCAGTTGCGCATCAGGCATCATCTGTCCCTTGAGCACGGCCTGCGCGGACAACGCGCCAGCAACGGCCGGGAGCGCTGTGCGCCGCAGAGTCCGCTTCGCTCCGCTCGCTGCAGAGCCTGGAGCCGCCTCCGTGCAGGTTCCCGTGGAGGGATAGGTCAAGGTCGTCGCCTCGGTGGTCTTGATCCAATAGCCGTTCTGCGGGCGCAGGCATTTCAGGTCGTTAAACTCGGGACCCAGATCGGTGTAATAGGAAACTGCGCCACCATCGTGGAAGCCAAGCACAGTGGTATACTGCGCATCGATGCTGGCCAGGGCTTCGGTCACGCTAATGGGTTCCCCCGGCAGGTAGCTCACTAGGTTCCAGCCCCGATCCAGAGCCAGGGGCGTCGTGGGTTCTACAGGCCAGCCCTTGAGGTTCAGGGTGGCTTCCTGGCTCATCTTGATCCAATAGCCATGCTGCCAATCCAACTCCTTGAGATCGTTGAATTCGGGATCCAGGTCCGGATAGTAAGACCGACCGCCCTGGTCATAGCCTAGCACGGAGGTATATTGCCCATCGATGGAGAGGAGGATATCGTGCACATCGGTCAGGGACACCGTAGCGCTGATCGGCTCTATATTGAAAGAGAACAGGTTCCAGGCGGCGCCCAGATTAGGACGCACAGGAGTGGGCAGGGTGATGCGCAGGATGATCAAGCCACCCACGCTATCGGCCACATAGAGCAGGTCACCCACCAGAGCTACGTCTTGCGCGGAATGCAACGTGAGATAGGGGGTGA
>CAYQDH010000066.1:0-16223 GCA_964416075.1 uncultured Anaerolineales bacterium
CCAACCGCCGCGCCCAGCCCCAGCCTGGAGCCCTTGCTGACCACAGTGGCCCTCCCATCTGCAACTGCAGAGCCCCCTGCCGCCACCCAGGTCCCCGCTGAGCCTGCCCCTCCGTTACCAACACCCCCACCACAGATCCCCTCGCGCCAGCCGATCATACCGGAGGGAATCTTTTACTTTCTGGTGGTGACGTTGGTTCTATTTACGGCTACGCTAGGGTATTATTTGGTGCGACAGGATCGATAAGGACGATAGCGCGGTACAGTTGCGCTTGACGAGAAATCACAGGCGCATCAAGTCCTTCTGCCTCCCTACCCATCGATCCGGATCAGTGGCAACACAATGTGAGACGGATGATCAGCATCGTGATAGATCGCATTGTGCGCGACCACCACACGCCGTTCACGCCCCAGAGGTCCGCCGGTGTTGGGATTCAGGTCAAAGCGTGGATAGTTGCTGCTAGAGATATCCACGCGGACTCGATGCCCCGGAGCGAACAGGTTGGAGGTGGGATACAAAACAATCTCCAGAGGAACCACCTGCCCTGGCACCAATGGTGTCGCTGTTTCGCGGGAATCGCGATAACGCGCCCGGATGATGCTGTCAGAGATGTTCTGGGCAAACCCCTCCGGGTAATCGGCGCTGGGGGGATGCACATCGATCAGCTTGGCCGTGAAATCGGTATCCGTGGCCGATGACGAGACCCACAGCAGCACCTTGAGCGGGCCAGTTGCTTCCAGGGGCTCCTGCAACGGCAACGTCTGAAAGACAAGCACATCGTTGCGCGCAGCCAGTGGTAGCGTATCGTGACAGCCGTAGAATCGGGGATCGCCCCGCTGGTCATAGGCGCCGGGCGCCATAAGAGGTGCCGCAGCCGAGATGCCGCCGCCGATGGTGGGCACCGGGTCGTGCGGGTCGTAGGCGTAGCGACTCGGCTCGGAGGGAGGAGGCAGAGCAGGGCTCAACTCCCCCTCGGCGTGCAGATAATAAGGTGTGAACTGTGTGTTGGGCAGGGGCCAATCGGGCTCGGTGCGCCAGGCGCCCAGGTGCATCAACCGCCCATTGCGGTCCTTGCGCCCGCTACCGCCCCCCATGACAAAGATGCGCACTGGAGACTCGAGATCTACCCCATTGTCGATCCCTTTGAGCCAGCGGTCGAACCATCGCAGGCGGTAGCCGTTATAGTCGTCCATCACCGAATCGGGGCCAAAATCGACATCCCCGGCATACGACACGCCCCAACCGCCGTGAGTCCAGGGTCCCATGATCAGGTGTTGCGGCGACCTCTTGAGCTGGGAGAGGGCGATGTAGTTATCTGTGGTGCCCCGCGCATACGAGTCGTACCAACCGCCGAGATAGATGGTAGGCACATCGGCATGTTCATCGTAATAGTGCTCGATGGCATAGCCGCGTTGCTGCCAGTAGGCGTTATAGTCCCCCTCGTTCTGGATGTCGAGCACCCATTGCTCATAGCTAGGCAAGAAGCGTAGAGCCGAGGAGCCCTTTTTGTAGGGCGTATGCGCTATCCACTCCCCGATACGGCCAAAGTCGTTCTGCAGCGCCACGCGGAGGCTAGGATCAGCTAGGGCCTCCTTGCTGGAAGTGGCCATCCAAAAGGCATAGATGATAAAGCGTTGCTCCAGGGCGCCGTTCTGGCGCATGGAACTGGTGTGGTAGTTGGACGTCCCGACCGCCACCACCATGGCGCGCAGGTGTGGTGGATTGAGCGTGGCCAGGGCGTTCTGGTCGCTTCCGCAATAGGATCCTCCGATGGTGCCGACCTGACCATCGCACCACGGCTGCGCAGCGGCCCATTCCACGCTGTCATAGCCATCAGGAGCCTCTTTGGCAAAAGGGTACCACTCTCCCTCAGACTGGAACCGGCCGCGCACGTCTTGCATGAAGGACGCATAGCCATGCCGCGCGAAAAAGCGGCCCTCCGAGAATTTGTTCTCCTTGTCATAGGGCGTGCGTTCCATGATCACGGGGAATGGTCCTGGCAGCGGCATGCCCTCCCGGGCGGGAAAATAGAGATCGGCGGCTAGCAGGACGCCATCGCGCATGGGCACAAGCACATTCTTGCGCACCACCACGTCGCCCTCGATGCCTGATACGTACATTGTGGATTCATCCATTTTGATGTGACCTCCTGTCAGAAAAGCGTGGTGCGCAAACTGCAAAGATGCCAGAGCACGCATATCCAGGCGCCGTTCCCACACCACGGGTTGTGCTAGTCAAGGGCGCGAGACAGGATATATCGGCATTCATCCCCATCCAGCTCTGCCACAGGATCATGCGTCTGAAAGATGAGCGTGGGGATGGCGCCCTGCTTGAGTGTGGCGTCGATCATCGGCCGGCGGTTCTCACCCCGCCCATAGTTGTAGCCGATGCCGCGCGTGAGCCCCTTGAACAGCACTTCGTTGACCGGTGTAGTGCAATCGAGCACCCAACCCACGTCTTCGCCGTCGATGGCGTGCACGTGGGCAAAGTTGTACAAGTGGAATTGCACCATGGATAGAAATTGGGTGGAAATCTCGTTGCGCGACTCGCCGGACACGCATAGACCGGGGGCCAGTTCAGCCAGCTCGCGAATCAGCTTGAGCGAGCCCTCGGCATAACTGAGGTTCTCGAGAACGGCGTTATCGCTGTTGTGGATCAGTTGCGAGACATCCACAAAGATGCTGTCCAACCCCAGGTCACGGATCAGGTCGGCCACCTGGCGTGTGAGCTGGCGGCGCCAGGGGGACCAGGCCAGGTGCACATTGACCAGAATGTTCCAGTCCTTGTGTTCGGGCATCAGGGAATAGCTTTGCGGCGGGCCAAAGCTGCCCCAGCCCTTGACGGGCAACCAGCTCCAACCACCCCAGCGCAGGTCGGCGGGGCTACGCGTGCAGAAATCGCGAGCCTGAAAGAAAAAGGGGTGGTGTGGGCTCATCTGGCAGGTGTTGGCGTGGGGTGCGATATGATACCCCATAGCCCGGGCCTTTTCCATAAAGGCCCGCCCCTCCTCGCTGGGCACATAGGCCGGATAGTCCTGATCGTACTGGTAGGGGCGCCAATGGGGCAGGTGAATGAAAACCTTGTGCGGATCGATACGCCTCGCCAAAGCGTCGAGCAGATCGAGATTGGTCGGGCACCACGAGATTGCCAGTGCAACGTCATCCAGCCAAGATGGACGCAGGCGGGCCGCATCCTCCAGGCGATAGGCGCGCCAATACCAATCTCGATATCGCTTGACAGGAACGGTCCAATCTCCGCGGTAGGCTGAGATGCGCCAGCAGAGGTTGCCCACGCAGCGATTCATCTCCCAGGGACCGCGCGCATAGGTGACAAAGGTGGCTGTGTGGGGGCTCTTGGCATGCCCTATCTGCACCCCCTTGAAGATATAGTGCTCGTCCCACGTCTGCACCAAGAACCCAGAATCGGCCCCGGCCAGGACGAGGAACCCGGCCTCCCAACTGGAGGCCCAGTCTGCCTTTTTCCCGGCCATCTGAGGATGGGTCAGCGGCGCCCGCGCCCCCTGCTGAAAGGGCCCCACGACGTCCAGGTCGCGGCGTATGCCGGACACGTTCATAGCGATACCCGAGACCCCCCCCTGCATGGTCCAGGCCGAGGGCTCGACCAGAATGTCGCCGCTCTGCTCATCGATACTGACGCGCAACGAGAGGTCACACTCCCAATCGTTCAGCACAATCTCAGCGATGTTGCTACTCAACAAGGTATAGTGCACCTGGCTCGCCAGCGGATGCACCCCCAACGCAGAGACCTTGCCACTCTGGTGCAACAGATCGAAGCCGGGCACATCGACGCATAAGTCGTGATCGAGGAATTCCTCGCCGCTTTCGGCGTCCTTGATCGATACCAACCGCACACCCTCGAACTGCACCGCGGTCGTTTTGGATTCGGCAATCAAGCCTTTCTCGGTTCGGCGGATCATTGCGTATACCCTCCCCTTTTGGAAACGACGTAATCGAGTTGTACCACAATTGCACAAGGCTGTCATCCCAAGAGAGGCAAGAGGAATCCTGGAGGCAACAGTGGCGTCAGAGAGTATGTCTTGGCTTCGTGGTTTCCATGGTGGATTCGTGGTCTCCATGATCCCTCCTTTCCCTTTTGTTCGCGACATCGCTGCATCGCTGTTGCAGAGTGGACAACCGGCTTTCTTTGCACTACACTATGGGCCTGGAGTTGCTTACGAGCACCTGCCGAGCTCGGCCTCTGAATGTCAGTGTGGACGGATGTGCAGTTGAGCCAGCAACGTACAAGCCATGCGGCAAGGGGTCCCCATGGGAGAAGAAACGGAGCGCGAGCGGTACATCGTGGTAATACGGCTCCCCCGCAGGGTGGAGGTACGGATTGAGGACACGTATCTTCACCTGGGTGGAACCACCAAACCCACGCTAGGCTATCACATAACCCTACTGGGTCCCTTCAACCTGGATGGGGATGGCGATATTCACAACAAGGTGCGTGCCGTCACAGAGCAGCTAGTGGCCTTTACAGTACAACTCGGAGGTCTGGCATCATTTCAGTCGCCCAACAACAATGTTGTTTTCCTGCAGCTGACCAACCCCACGCGCATAGTTGCCGCCCATCGTGAGCTCCTGGAAGCTCTTCAAGATTCCATCACTTGGTCAGACCCGCGCTTTGCAGAATGGATGGTTACCAAATACCATCCCCATGTGACGCTGGGCCTGAGCTTGAGCGACAGAGAACTGGCCGAGTTCCTGCGTATCGGTGCCAGCAGTCGTCGCTTCCATGCCACATTTAGGGTAACGCGTATGTGCCTAGCCAGGCAAGTGCCTAATGGTCCCTGGGAGTTTGTGGCCGAGTTTCCCTTTTTCGGCGAATTACCCTCGCGGCAGCCTGGGAGTTTGCCCTGCGCTCGCTGAATTGTCCCCAATGCCCGTCCTTGGCGGACCTCCCTTCGACAGGCTGCCGGTCCTTGCTCTCCCGACCCTCGCTTATGATCACCAATCTCCCAGTGCTACATTGCGCGGTCTCGTAGCCTGGACAAAAGTCGGACGACCGGCGGAAGGCGAAGCAGCAATAAAGCCACCAGGATGGCGCCAGCAAGCAGAGGCGTACTGCGCAATTCCTTATAGTTCCACAGGTAATGCACCACACCCAACACTGCAGCCACATAGGCCAGCCGATGCAGACGCCGCCAGCGGCGACCCAACCACTTTACCGAGGCGTCCGTGGAGGTGATAGCCAGGGGAATCAGGATCACAAAGGCGGCCAACCCGACCAGGATGAAGGGACTGCGGGGCACCTCGGCGGCGAGCAAATCAAAGGCAAAGGCAAAATCCACACCCACGTAGATGCTCAGGTGGACAACTACGTAGAGAAGGGCGTAAAGGCCCAACGCTCGCCGCACACGCAAAAGACCGGCCCAGCCCGTCACGTTACGAACGGCTGTGGGTAGCAACGAGAGAAAGAGCCAGATCAGGGCATAGCGTCCGGCGCGGCGCGTGGCCTCTCCCACCGGGTCAGGGCCTAATTGCCCCCGCCAGGCAACCCATATAAGGACAGCCAGGGGCAAAAGCGAGACGATGTGCGGCGCGACCTTGATCGCCACGGTCCTGGGCCAGGTCCCCTTGCGCATCAGTAACTCACCGTGAGATCCATCCCATCGTAGAGCGAGGCCACCTCTTGCTCGTAGCCATTGAACATCAGCGTTTCGCGGCGGCCAGCCTCCCCGATGCGCCGTTCCGTGGCCTGAGACCAGCGAGGATGGTCGACCTGGGGGTTGACGTTGGCATAGAAACCGTATTCATGGGGCGCAGAGGAGACCCAAAAAGTCTTGGGCATCTCGGCCAGCAGCTCGATCTTGACCAGAGACTTGCAGTACTTGAAAGCGTACTTCCAGGGCACCACCAGCCTGATCGGCGCGCCGTTTTGCTCCGTGAGGGGCTTGCCATAGAGGCCGGTCGCCAGGATAGTCAGGTCGTGCATAGCCTCATCCATACGCAGGCCCTCCGTGTAGGGCCACGAAAAGCTGGTGTAGGTGAGGCCGTACATCATCCCGGGTACCATCACTGTCTGAAAGCTCACGAATTTGGCCTCTGGTGCGGGCTCGACCACCTCCAACAGCTTGCGCAGCGGAAAGCCGATCCATGGGACCACCATGGACCAGCCCTCCACACAGCGCAGGCGATAGACGCGCTCCTCCTGCTCAAATGCAAGCAATTCCTCGATAGTAAAGGCCTTGGGCTTGTTCGCCAGGCCCCCCACCTCCACCTGCCAGGGACGGGTGGGTAGGTTGCGAGCCAGGACGTCTACGCCCTCTTTCTCGAAGGTAAACTCGTAAAAGTTGTTGAAACCGGCCACCGATTCGTAGGGCGTGAGCTTGTTCCCCAGTTCATCGGCCTGCGCTTGAGCCTGTGGGGTGATCGAGCTCGGCGTCGCGGTGAACCGGGCCACGAGGGGTGGGGGAGTGGCCGTCGCGACGTCGGTCGCGAGAGTCTCCACCGTGGGCTGCTCGGCAGGCGCGGGGGCCATGCCCCCCTGGCGCTCACAAGCAGCCAACACGGTCCCGGCGACCATGGAGGCTGCGCCAACCATGAACTTGCGACGGTTCATGAAAACGTGCTCAGGTGTTATCTCGGAAGGGTCGATCTTGACCATCGTCTCGCCTTTACATATGCCAATCCAGCGTCCCAAGCCATCGGTCTTCAGGGGCGCCGGAACGCCAGAACGCCCCGCAGACAAGTAGACATATAAATTGTACACCAAAACGAGGCGCCGCCAATTCTGAGACATATATGTGGGCTGGGCGCCACTGTGTACTGGCAACGCATCACTGCCCTTGATCGCACAACCACAGCATGGTACGATGCCCATGCTTGACCTGCCGAACTCACTGCCTGGAGGAGCGCATGATGGATATTGCTTTCTACGATGCCAACTGCCAGATCGGGCGGCACAACCACCGCCTCGAGGGCACGCCCTTTGCTGCGGCGGACCTGGCCAGCGACATGGAAGCACAGGGCATCGCCCGGCGCCTGGTGTACCACAGTATGGCCAAGGAGTATAGTCCTGCAGTGGGCAACCAGCGCGTGCTGCAAGAGATCGCCCCCTACTGCGACCTGGATGCCTGTTGGGCGATGGGCGCCTGGGTGACAGAAGAGATGCCGACGCCTGAAGTGCTGGTGGCGGCGATGCAGGCCGCCGGGGTGCGCGCGGCGCGCTTTTTCGCTCGCTATCACTATGTACCGATGGGCGAGTGGTCGCTTGGGACGCTGTGGTCCGAGCTGGAGGCACACCGCATCCCCCTGTTCCTGGACCTGGGCTATCGCTGGGCCACCATGGACGATTTCGACCCCGAGCCAGTTTACCAGCTCTGTCATAACCACCCCGAGCTGCCGGTGATCTTGGTGAAGCACCGCATGCGCTACAATCGCCAGCCTTACCAGTTGCTGGCGGCCTGCCCCAACCTGCGCCTGGAGCTGAGCGGGCAGTGGAACTTTCGGGCGGTAGAGGATATCTGCCGGCGCTTTGGCCCCGAGCGCATCCTCTTTGGAACCAACTGGCCCTACATGGATTCGAGCTTTGCCGTGGCGGCCGTGATGTACGCCGAAATAAGCGACAGTGAGCGCGCTGCCGTGGCTGGGGGCAACCTGCGACAACTTCTGGGGGGTGTACAATGGTAGGAACAGTTTCCTATGGCCAGCGCGCCCGGCTGGGCCTGCCGCTGCAAGGGGAATTGGTGATCGACGCGCATACGCACCTGGGGTTGGGCGAGCACTATGCCATACCCGGGCCGGAGGCCGAGAACCTGGTGGCCACCCAGGACCGCTATGGCATCGCCTGCGCCTGCACCTTTGCTTTCGCCGGGGTAAGCTCCGATTATCGCTACGGCAACGACTTGGTGGCGGAGGCCGTGGCCCGCTTCCCCGATCGGTTCATCGGCTACGCCACACTCAACGCCAACTATCCAGAGGACCTGATCCCGGAATTGGAGCGCTGCACAGCCGCGGGGCTTCGCGGTGTCAAGTTGATCACGGCCTACCAGGGACACCCGGAGGAGACGCCCCGCTTTATCCCGGTGTACGAGTGGTGCCAGGAGCGACGCAAGATCATCCTCTCGCATCAATGGGGAGCGCCAGCCTTTCTGGCCGAAACTGCCCGGCGCTATCCGGACATCTGCTTTGTCATCGGTCACCTGAACCTGGCCTATGCCGAGGTGGTACGGCGCCAGGATAACGTCTACACCACCACGACCTTTGTGCCCTGGCCCGGCGCCATCGCCCAGGCGGTGTCAGCCTTTGGCGCAGAAAAGATCCTCTTTGGCAGCGACGTCCCCGACCTGGACCCCTCGCTCAACCTCGGCCCGCTGCTCACGGCGCGCATCGACGATGAGGACCGGCGGGCCATCTTGGGGCGGAACATGGCGCGCATCCTGCAGGAACAGGGGTAGGGAAACAGGCAGCGACCGCCGCAAGGTGCTGCGGCGGCCGCCACGTTGGAGATCCTATTCCGCGCCCGCGCCAGGGGCGCCTAGCGCTGTTGGCTGGCCAACGTGCGCTTGATATCCCGCTGCTGGAAGGCGAGGTGCTCTCGCCTGGGTGCGGGGATGGGGCCGATGTGGTCGCCCAACTCCATGACCACGTCTCGCTGGGCATCGTAGGCCGGCCACTCGGGCAACCCGGGGCAGTTGGGATCGCCCCGCGCCGCAAAGCTGGCCCAGCAGGAGGTCATCACGTCGGACAGATGGCGATCCGTGGCCTCCCAGGGGCGATCGGTAGAATCCAACGTGCCAAAGACATAGTACAGCTCGCTGGAATGCCAGGATCCATAGTAGGCACTGTTGCGGCCGGGGGGACGCCGATCAAAGTGATAGACGTAGGCCGCTTTCGCATTGTGCTGGTTGTGGATGCTGGCCCATGTGCGGATACCGGCCGTAAAGTGATCGGTCATGCTGGCCAGCTGCGCCTGCAAGCACTGTTCGTCCGAATCGACCGGGTAAAGGGCCAAGAACTCGGCCGCTCGCTCGCCATGGCGCTCCACCACGGACTGGCGGAAAGCCGTCGCACTGGCGGTGCTCAAGTCGCCGAGGAGTGACGTTGCCTCGTTGGCGGTAGCACCCACCATCAAGGAGACGTCGTGGAATTCGCCAGCGGCCATCAGTTGGCTGGCGGGCGCCGGCAGGTACCAGCCGTCCGCTATGGCGCCAAAAGGGTACGAGCCGTAGGCGGCGCGGTCGGCGCCCAGCAAGGCCTGGTAGGGCAGCGCGCGCAGCTCGCGGAGCGAGCCGGCGCCGCGCGAGGCGGCATACTGCACGCCCATCTGCTGCGCCTGGGCCAGGGTCGCCCCCGGGTGCATAAAGAGGAAGCCACTGCCGCTCTGGCCGATGGTGCGATGAAACAGCCCCCGCGTGAGCGGCGAGACCACTTGCGAGAACACGCTCATCGCGCCGGCCGATTGGCCAAAGATGGTTACATTGCCGGGATCTCCGCCAAAGGCGGCAATGTTCCGCTGCACCCAGCGCAGCGCCTCCGCCTGGTCCAAAAGACCATAGTTGCCCGAGGCGCGATGGGAAGACTCGGCGGTCAGCTCCGGGTGCGCCATAAAGCCCAGCACGCCCAAGCGATAGTTCACCGTGACCAGGACGACGCCTTTCCTGGCCAGGGCCTCCCCATCGAAGGAGGGCAGCGATCCCGAGCCCTCGACAAAGCCGCCGCCATGAAACCAGACCATCACGGGGCGCTTTTCCTGGGCATCGCGGGCCGCCGTCCACACATTGAGGTACAGGCAGTCCTCGCTCTGTGGTTCTTCCTGAAGATAGAACTCGAGCTGGTAGAAAGAGCCCGGCTGCCGAGGGAACTGCGGGCAGGTTGGCCCAAAAGTGTCGCAACTGCGCACCCCCGACCATGAGGCGGGAGGCTGCGGCGGCCGCCAACGGAGCTCTCCGACAGGGGGAGCGGCGAAGGGGATGCCCTTGAAAACGCGGACCTGGGGATCGTGGCCCTGGGCGCCGCGCAGCGATCCGCTATCGGTACGCACGATATCAGCCGAACTCTCCATACTTGACGACTCCTCCCTATTGTTCCGAAGTGGCGCAAGCAGAGATAACCTGCCGCGCTAAGATTCGGCCTCGACTACCCCAGGCGACCGACGGCCTGCAGCCCATCGGCGACATCGCGCAGGCCCAACTCCTCAAGCTTACGACGCGTGGGCCAGCCATTGGCCGGGTTCCAGCCGCGCAGCTCATAGTACTTGTCCAGCATGGGCATGAACCTGTCCCGGTCGAGCGGGATGCCACCCAGCAAGTCGGGGTAGCTCAGGTGATCGATAGTGTACTCGTCCACGCGCCGATCTCGAGCGTGGTTACGAATATCGATGGCCCGCAGGATGTTCCAGATTCGCTCCCCCGCCAGGTCCAACTCGGCCTCGCTCGTCTCGTGGCCCGTAGCCAGGGTAAAGAGCTTGGACATGAGCGCCGTGTCTGCGCTGCCGTCTTCGCTGAGCTCGCTGAAGACACGTGTGTTCTCATAGTCGCACAGGCTAAGCGAGTCGATGATCATGCCACGGTTGTGGTGCCAGATGGCCGGGATGACCCGCGCCTCCGGAGGGTCATAGGTGACGGAGGGGTCTCCCACGTCGGGGTTGCCATATACCTTAGCGCACACCGCGCGCACCTTTTCCAGGGAAAAAGGTCCATGGTGCGGCCCGTACTCTGACAGATAGGGTTGAACGTGCTCCGTCCACTGGTGGGTGCTGTCGTTGGCCGGGTCGCGCGTGTCCACACACCACTGCAAGAGAGGCGGTAACCACCAGGGCCACCAGCAGTGGCCACCCGGGCCCCAGTGCCCTACCCAGTGTTCGGTCTGCCCGGCGTGGCGCGGGTAGATGCGATCGAGCAGGGGGATACCCGCACCGCCAAACAACCGGTCGGCGGCATAGCAGGTGCCATCGGCAAGCGCATCGCCCAATTCTCCACGTCGCTGGACGATCAGCGTAATCAGCATATGCAAGAACTCTGCGGAGACTGGCTCCACATCGTTCAGGTAACCGATCGGCTTGTCAGGCACGGGGATTTCCAAGCCCTCGATCCTGTCGATCAGCCCGTGCTGTCTACACATCTGCAACCAGGGGATCATCCCATAGGAGATCTCCCAGCCATTGAGCCCATAATCACTGCTGATGGCGCGGCTTTCGACCTCGGCCTCCCTGGAGAGTGCATCATAGCCCCAGCACTGCCGGGCGGTGGTATACACGCCCGATGTGGCAGGGCCAGGAACGTTCATAAACAGGTGATGCACACAGGGTGTCCTGCAGAACCCGCACTTGCGCGTACGGTAGTGCGGCCCGTAAGGTGCGCGACTATGATGCCCGCCATGGGCATCAGAGTCAGAGGGCGTCTGGCCCTCACGGCTGGCGTTAAGACAAGCCTCCATGAATTCTTCAGGGTGGGCAATTCGTACGCCCGCGGTGCCATGCACCGCGATGGCCTTGAGCTTCTTGGCACCCATCACCGCCCCATACCCCCCCTGGCCGGCAGCGTTCCCCGTCTCGGTCTGTAGCACGGCGATACGCGAAAGCCGTTCCCCCGCCTGCCCACAAGAGACAATGCGCGTCTGTGGCCCATGGATTCCTCGCAGGATGGCCGTCGTGGCATAGGTGCCCTTGCCCCAGAGATCCTGAGCATCCCTGATCTCCACCTTGCCATCGTCGATCCACAAGTACACGGGCTTGTCCGACTGGCCCTGCACCACGACGCCATCAAAGCCCGCGTATTTGAGCTCCGCACCCCAGTGCCCGCCCATGCCGGAACGGGAAAAGACGGAAGGACGCTGCTGCGGGGCGATCCCCGCCACCTCCACGCGCCCCGCCCCGGAAGCCAGGGTGCCCGTCAGGGGTCCCACCATGATAAACAGCATATTGCCGGGATCAAAAGCATCGGTGCCGGGCTTTAGCTCGTCCCAGGCGATACCAGCGGCTACGCCCAGACCCCCGATGAGCTGTGGCACATAGCGCGAGGTGTCGATATGCGATATCGTGCCCGTCGATAGATCCACCCTCAGCACTCGGCCCGTCCAGCCATAGATATCGGCCATCTTAGCGCTTCCTTTCCGAGGCTGGCACATAGGTAAGGGCCTTGCCCGGACACACCTGCACGCAGACTGGCCCCTGCGCGCGATCCTTGCAGAGGTCGCACTTGAAAGAGATCCGTTTGCGCCCCACCTTTTTTAGCTTCAGTACGGTACGCTCCGGCGTGAGCGGGCAGGCGCGCTGACAGGCCCCGCAGCCACGGCAGAGGGTCTCGTCCACGTAACGCGCCCCGGTCACCGGATCGATCATCAAGGCAGGCTTATCTCCCCAAAGGGCTACGCAAGCCAGGTGGCAAGCCGGGAAATCGCACTGCTTACAGACTTGGACATCGGGAAAACCCGGCACAAAGTCGTTAAAGTCGATATGGATCCGGGCCAACGCGGGGTTACACTCCCCCTCGTGGGCCAGAGAGCAAGCCACTTCGCACTCTCGGCAGGTCATGCACAGATGTTGGTCGACCTGGATCACGCCAGAACGTTGCACACGAGGCATGACCGCGGCCTTGCTGGACTGCGCGGATTGTTCTTCCAACGGTGGATCCCCTTTCCTGATAGCATAATGCCCCTTTCTGCACACGCAGCACTACGGGGCGATGGCCACGCATGAATATATCGGGTGGGGCTAGTTCTGTCAATAATGATCCGTCGGCCGTGCTAGTGGAGAAAGAATGTTGGCGCGCTTGACATAGCCATATCATTCCGAGTAGTATGTTTTTCTGTTGGGCGAGTGTAAGGCCAAGTCAGGCCAGTCGATCCCAGTCCCTTTTTGGCTGTACCGTCTCTGGCCTACGAATGGGCTCTGGATGAGCCGGAACAGGAGGCATATCGGGAACAAAGAGCAACCACCACCATAGAGGCTGTCTTGTCCGATCTGAGTAGGCGTCACGAGTCGTCGTTCACCTGGGGTAGGAGGAAGGGACAATGAGTGTCGTCATTTTGCTCTTCGGCATCGTAGCAATTGCCTTGGGATACTTTTGGTATGCCAGGACCATCGACCGGACAGTCATCAAGCCGGATAACAGAAAAGCCACACCTGCCACGATGTACATGGATGGCGTGGACTTTACACCGGCCAACCGCAATGTGCTCTTTGGTTACCAATTCAAGTCGATCGCTGCCCTGGGACCGATCGTAGGCCCCATTGTGGCAGTGCAATGGGGCTGGGTACCCGCCCTACTGTGGATTGTCTTTGGGACGCTGTTTATCGGGTGGATTCAAGACTACGCCAGCATCCTGATCGGCGTCCGTGAGGAGGGGCAGAGTTTCGGTGCGCTCAGCTACCGCCTCATCTCGCCTCGTTCACGGTCTATACTGCTCACGTTCATCTATTTTTACCTCTGGTTGATCATGGGGGCCTTTGGCACCCAAGTGGGATTTGGCCTGCTGACCAATCCTGCCGTGCCGCTGGGAACCATCATCGTGATCCTGGTAGGCATCCTCGCCGGGCAAATGACCTACAAGTGGAGACAGGATATCATCCTCACCACGGTGGTCACCGTCGTCCTTGCTTTCGTGGGCATTTGGCTGGGCAGCTTGCCAGGTGCAAGGGCATTCTTCTCCGCGCTCTACGGCACTGCAGGCGGAGCCGCCAGCCCCACATGGTTCCTCGCTGTAACGCAGGCCAGGTTCATCGGCAGCCTACTCGTCATAGTCATCTGCTATCTGGGCGCTGTATTGCCCATCTGGCGCTGGGCCCAGCCGATCAACTATGTGTCCTTTTGGATCGTGTTGGTGGGCATCGCCGGAGGTATCGTCGGACTGCTGATCTGGCGCCCCGGCATGGGTGATTTCCCCGCCTTTACCACCTTTAACGTGGCTGGCTTGGGACCGTTGTGGCCGATCTTGTTTGTGACCATCGCCTGTGGCGCCATCTCGGGCTGGCATTCACTGGTCTCCAGCTCTGGCACCGCACGGCAATTGGAGCGTGAAGGGGATGCCCTTTTTGTGGGCGGCGGGTCCATGTTTCTAGAGATGTTCTTTGCGATCATCGCTTTCCTAACGGCGACCGTCGCTTTCGGCAGCTATGCTGGCTATAAAGAAGCCGGGGCCGCAGCAGCTGTCTTTTCCAAGGGCCTGTCCATCTTTATGAACAAGTGGGGCCTGGATGCGGCATTGGGGGAAGGCTTTGGCATGGCCTACGGCTCGGTATTCCTTACCCTTATGGCGCTGACCATCATGTACCTGGTCGTTCGCTTTATGCGCGTGGCGAGCGCTGAGGCGTTGGGAGATCGCCTCCCCGCTCTGCGCAACACCCACGTAGGCACGGTGGTTGCCCTGATCCTGACCCTGGTACTGATCTGGCTGGTGCCGTTCTTACAGATCTGGGTGGTCTTTGGTGCAGCCAACCAACTGATGGCTTCTTTGGCGCTGCTCATGGTCACTCTGTGGCTGATGTCCAAGGGCAAGAGCTACCAGTGGACCTTCTGGCCATTCTTGTTCATGTTCGTTACGACCATCGGCGCACTGCTTTACAAAGCGTATGAGGCATTCTTCATGAATTTGCCCAAAGCAGCGGCGCTCGCGGCGGCGCAAAAGCTGCCTGTGGGCCAAGTCACAGCGGCCAACGTGATCATCGGCCTGGTATGCCTGGTCTTGATCGTGGCTGCTGTAATCCTGGCCTACGACGGCATGAAGGCCATCATGCGTTACCGTACGCAGATGACCACCGCCAAAGCAACCGGCGGCGAATAGCTCTTGGCATTGATGCGCGGGGAGAACCTGCGAGTGGTTCTCCCCTCTTTAGGTCCCTCGGGAAACGGTAGTGATTCGCTCATTGCACAACCCAGAAACGGGGATTTGTCATCTCAAATAGCTAGCGGAAGCAGGTTGCTTTCCATGAGGCGCGTACAACTTGAGGTTATCGCCCCAACGTTACAGAGCCTGGGCTTGTGCAGCGCCTGCGAGTTGGTGCTAGCTCACAGCAAAGCGGCCGGGCCTGCGGGCAAGCGCGTGCTCGACCAGTACCCCCCCGAGTGGTACGAGGAGTACCGGCGCCTGGTTGAGTATGTGCACGATCTGGCGGACCGCTACGGTGAGCAGATTCTCATTCGGGTCATAGATCCCCAGTCTCCGGAGGGTCTGCTCAAGAGCTTGCGCTATCGGGTGCGTCGGTACCCCACCTGGGTGGTGGAGGGCCAAAAGAGAATAGTAGGCTGGGACAGCCAGGCCCTGGAGGCCGCACTCGCACAGTCTTGGGATAGCGCCCCGGTTGCGCTTCGGGCTCACAACCGAATTAGCGTCCATCCTCGCTTGGATGCTAGGTGCGGAACGCTGGCTAGCGGAATAAAGAGAATACGCCGACTGCTGCGCATCGTGGCCGAGATGATCTATGGGGCCACGATCTATGACATGGTGCGCGAGCTGAACAAAGAGCGTGGCATGCTGGAGCGCCTGTTCGTGCTGGCCGTTTTTGGGGATATGTTGGGCGTGCCCATTCTGCCGCCCTACTATGCCCTGCGGCTGCTGCCTTATGCGGTGCCCCAGATCAAGACCTGGCGCTATACAATGATGCGCGAGCGCGATTTGACGGATCTGTTCGATCAGGAGATCGGTTAGACTTTAAGGAGCCATAAAATGCCTGAAGAAAAGAAAAAGGGTCTCGCTGGTGCTTTGGATTCGATGAAGAGCGTTCTCTATGGTATGGCGGGCCACGACATGGCTCGCTATGCCCTCAAGACTCGGGGCAGCATGGAGCACCTCTTCATCCTCATCACGATGGGCGACTTGCTCGGCATTCCCATCCTGCCCCCCTACTATTCCTTGCGCCTGCTGCCCTATGTGGTGCCGCAGATCAGCACATGGAAGCGCCGCATGCTACGAGAGCGCGACCTGACAGACGCCTTGGCGTAGTACGCCTTGGTGCAGCACGCCAAGGCCTGACAGGCCCAGAACAACACGCCCGACGTAACACGCCCAGCATAAGGAGAACTCCATTGTCACTAAGACGCATTTTCGACGAACACCCGGAGCGCCGCTATATTATGTATGGCGGCAAAGGTGGCCTGGGCAAGACAAGCTTCTCGGCAGCTACCGCCTACTGGCTTGCTAGCCAGGGCCACAAGGTATTGGTTTTCTCGGTGGATCCCCAAGCCTCGTTGTCCGATATCTTTCAGCGCGACATATTCGGCAAGGGCGCGGTGCAGATCATGCCCAATCTATACGCCCAGG
>CAYQDH010000067.1:0-2495 GCA_964416075.1 uncultured Anaerolineales bacterium
CCATCCACTCCAAGAGCATCGCCATCCACCTGCACCATGGTATGATCCAGCCGGGCCTCGGCATCCCCGCGGACAAGCTGCGCCTGGTGCAGAACGGGGCGGGCGGGACCTTTGGTTACAAGTTCAGCCCGACCATGGAAGCCTTGCTCGGCGTGGCCTGCATGGCCACGGGACGCCCGGTGTTGCTCAAGTACGACTATTACCAGCACATCACCTACACCGGCAAGCGCTCGCCCTTCTGGATCAAGCTCAAGTATGGGGCCGACAAGAATGGCAAGATCATCGCCATGGAAAGCGACTGGACGGTGGACCATGGTCCGTACTCCGAGTTCGGCGACTTGCTGACGCTGCGCGGCGCCCAGTACATCGGCGCGGGCTATGGCATCCCCAACATCCGCGGCCTGGGCCGCACGGTGGCCACCAACCACGCCTGGGGCTCGGCCTTCCGTTCCTACGGTTCGCCGCAGGCTTTCCTGGCCAGCGAGAGCTTGATGGATGAGCTGGCCGAGAAGATCGGCATGGACCCGCTCGAGCTGCGCTATCTGAACGTCTACCGCCAAGGCGATACCACGCCGACCGGTCAGGAACCTGAAGTGCTGCCCTTCCCGGAGATGATCGACAAGCTGCGCCCGCTGTACAAGGCAGCCAAGGAAAAGGCCAAGAAGAACTCCACCGCCGAGATCAAGCGGGGCGTGGGCGTCTCCATCGGCATTTACGGCTGTGGCATCGATGGCGTAGACTCGTCCGAGATTTGGGTGGAACTGACCAAGGACGGCGTGACCCTGGGCGACAGCTGGGAGGATCACGGCCAGGGGGCCGACATGGGATCCCTGGGCTCGGTGCACGAAGCTTTGCGCCCGCTCGGCCTGCGCCCGGACCAGATCAAGCTGGTCATGAATGATACAGCTCTCACGCCCGCCAGCGGCCCCTCCGGCGGTAGCCGCCAGCAGGTCATGACCGGCAACGCCATCAGGAACGGCGCGGAGCAACTGATCGTGGCTATGCGCAAACCCGATGGCACGTTCCGCACCTATGACGAGATGGTCGCCGAAAAGATCCCCACGCGCTATACTGGCAAGTGGGCGTCATCGATGAACGTATTCTGCGACCTCTCCACATCGCAGGGCAAGCCGTTCGCTATCTACATGTATGGGGTCTTTATGTCCGAGGTGGCGGTCGATACCAAGACCGGCAAGGCCACCGTGGAAGGGATGACCATCGTGGCCGACGTGGGTAAGATCAACAACAGGCTGGTGGTCGATGGCCAGATCTATGGTGGGCTTGCCCAGGGCATCGGCCTGGCCCTCAGCGAGGATTTCGAGGACCTGAAAAAGCACACCACGATGATGGCCTGTGGCATCCCGTATGCCGAGGACATTCCCGAAAAGCTCGACATCCTGTATGTCGAGACGCCACGCGAGAATGGCCCGTTCGGCGCCGCGGGTGTGGGTGAGCTGCCTCTGACCTCACCCCATGTGGCGATCGTGAACGCCATCTACAACGCGACGGGCGTGCGCATCACGCATCTGCCGGCGCTCCCGGACAAGATCTTGGCCGGCCTCAAGGCCAGCTAATCCGGTGGTCTGACAGAGTCTGGTAGGGGTGGGTGAGGCCCAGTCCCCGCCCGCCCCCTTGATCGAGGGACGGCATGGATCAACAAGAGCTGCGCCAACTGGAAGCTCAGTGCATCCAGGAGGCCCCGCCTGCCTGTATCACGGCTTGCCCCATCCATGTGGATGTGCGGGCTATGATCCTGGAAATGAGGCGGGGTAACCTGGCCGCTGCGCTGAGAGTCGTGCGAAAAACCCATCCCTTCCCGGGGATCGTGGGCCGTGTCTGCGAGGCCCCCTGTCAGGACGCGTGCAGGCGGCAAGAAGCTGGGGAAGCTATCGCCATTGCCGCGCTGGAACGAGCGTGCGCGGACCTCGGTGGGAAGATGGACGCGGTCGCCCTGCTGCCTTCCCGCGGCAAGCGCGTAGCCATCGTGGGCGCCGGTTTGAGTGGCCTGATCGCTGCTTACGACCTGCGCAAAAAGGGCTATGCCGTGTTGCTGTGCGAAGCAAGAGACGACTTGGGCGGGCGACTGTGGGATGTGCCCGAGCAGGACCTGCCCCGCCAGGTACTCCGCGATGAGCTGGCGGTCCTGCGGGCGATGGGTGTGGAGATTCGCCTGGGTGCTCCCATAGCGGATCAGGCGCTGGTGGCGCTGCGCGGCGAGTACGACGCCGTGCTTCTGGCGGTAGGCAATGATGCTCGGGAGAGGTACGGCCTGGAGCTGGACGAATCGGGTCGCATCCGGGTGGATCCCATCACCTACGCCACCAGCCAAGACGGGGTGTTTGCCGCCGGGAGCCTGCTAAGCCACGCAGATAGGTACCCGCTGATCCAGGCCATGTGCGATGGGCGGCGCGCTGCCAACTCGGTGGATCGCTTCTTGCAGGGGGCATCGCTGACCGCCGCACGCCAGAACGAAGGCTCCTACCCCAGCCAGCTAT
>CAYQDH010000067.1:2532-4716 GCA_964416075.1 uncultured Anaerolineales bacterium
CGCTGCCGGTGGTGGCGATGGGCGATCCCCACACTGGATACAATGCCGAGGAGGCCGTGCGGGAAGCGAGCCGCTGCTTTCCCTGCAACTGCCTGGAGTGCGTCAAAGTCTGTGAATACCTGGCGCACTATAAGAGCTACCCCAAAAGGTACGTGCGGGAGATCTACAACAACCTGTCCATCGTCGCGGGCGCTCGCCAGGCGAACCAGTTCATCAATTCATGCAGCCTATGTGGCCTATGCGGAAAAGTCTGCCCGACACAGCTGAATATGGGCAGCGTGTGCCAGCAGGCGCGGCGGACCATGGTGGCGCAGGACCGCATGCCACCCTCCGCGCACGATTTCGCCCTGCGCGATATGCAGTTCAGCAATAGCGACCGGTTCACCCTGGCTCGCCACGCGCCGGGCACCTCGGTGAGCGACTATGTCTTCTTCCCCGGCTGCCAGCTCAGCGCCTCGGCCCCGGAGCACGTGGAACAGATCTATCGGCATCTGCGAGACAAGCTGGGGGCTGTCGGGCTGATGCTGGGCTGCTGCGGCGCACCGGCCGAGTGGGCCGGGCGGAATGACCTACTACAGGACGCGCTAGCCAAATTGCGCGCCGATTGCCAGAAGCTCGGGAACCCAAACATCATCCTGGCTTGCTCGACCTGTTACCAGGTGCTCAAGACCTACCTCCCCGAGGCCAAGATCGCCTCGCTGTGGGAAGTGCTGGATCAGGTCGGGTTGCCGGCCTCTGCTTGCGGAGCACAAACCGCCGCCCTGGCTATCCACGATCCCTGCACGACCCGCCAAGAGCCCCACATCCAGGAAAGCGCGCGCCGGATCCTGGGGCAACTGGGCTTCCAGGTCGAGGAATTGCCGCTCAGCCGGGAGAGAACCGAATGCTGCAGCTACGGCGGCCAGATGTGGCTGACCAACCCCGACCTGGCGAAGGCTGTCGTCCGGCGACGGATCGAGGCCAGCGAGGCTGATTTCGTGACCTATTGCGCGGTGTGCCGCGATTTCTACGCTGCGCGCGGAAAACGCGCATTGCACTTGATGGATTTGCTGTACGAACAGGATCTGGATGCGAGGGCGTCAAGACCGGGCCCGGGTTGGTCGCAGCGGCACGAGAACCGTGTCCGGCTCAAACGCAGATTGCTGAGAGAGGTGTGGGCAGAAGAGGTGTCAGGAGAACAAGCCTACGAAGCGATTCAGCTAGTGATCCCACCCGATGTGCAGGCGCAAATGGAGAAGCGCCTGATCCTGATGGAGGATGTGCAACAAGTGATTGAGCACGCCGAGCGCACCGGGGCCAGGTTCCTCAACCGCGCCACCGGGCATTTCCTGGCCAGCTACAAGCCTGCCAGCGTCACATACTGGGTAGAGTACACGGTGGAGTCTGGTGCCGGCGAAGGCAGCGAGCACAGGTTTGTCATCCATGGCGCCTACAGCCATCGCATGACGGTCGAAACGAGTGCGCAACGATGAGTGAATCCACAACCCAGGCGCACACCGAAGACTGGCTTTGTGCGCGTTGCGGGGTGCCCCTGGTTATGGGCAAGGTCAACGTCGGCTATCTGGACAGCGCTTTTCCCGTCGATTTGCCGCATTGCCCCGTATGCGGCCAAGTGCTGATTGCTGAGGACCTGGCGCTGGGGAAGATGGCCGACGTAGAAAAGCAACTGGAAGACAAGTGAGCGTGGGCGTCCCTCAATGGCGCCGCTGGGGCCAGATCACCGGCGGTGTGATCCGTCCGGGCGGACTGGATCTGACCGAGCGAGCCCTGGCCTTCTGCGGGCTGCGGGCCGGGGCCGTGGTGCTCGACGTGGGCTGTGGACATGGCGCGACGATCGAGTACCTGGCTCAGCATGGCCTGGTCGCAGTCGGGGTCGATCCGTCGGCGGAGCTGCTCCACTCTGCTCGCGAGCGGAACACGAGCGGGCTTCTTGTCCAAGCTATCGGTGAGCGATTGCCATTGTCTGGCGGAACTGTGGATGCAGTTCTTGCCGAATGCAGCCTGTCGATCATCAAGGATGCGGACCAGGCCGTGGCAGAGTGCTCCCGTGTGCTCAAGCCAGGCGGCAAGCTTGTGGTGAGTGACATCTACCTACGCCGACCGGAATATGCCCCCGCTCTGCGCTGCCTGTCGTTGGCCGGGTGTTTTGGCGGTGCCTCCTCTCCTCAGGAGCTTGCCGCCCGG
>CAYQDH010000067.1:4743-6512 GCA_964416075.1 uncultured Anaerolineales bacterium
TCACGGCTTCCTCGTGGTGCGTTGGGAAGATCACTCGGCCGCCTATAGACAATTTGCTGCACAACTGCTCATGGCAGGCAGTTCCCTGGAGCCGCTCTGGGGCCAGGTAGAAGGCGTTGGTTCCGGGACGGATTGCTCGAGCGTCCAGAGGGTGATCTCTGCGGCCAAACCAGGCTACTTTTTGCTTGTAGCACAGCGCCAGGGTCTTACGCAGCCTGGTCTCTTTGATGAGCATCAAAAGGGGCCTTGGCTGGAGTGAAACGGTTTCTGTTCGGAGGAACCATGACTAATGACTTGGCTCGCATTGCGGAATTGGCCGAGCAGGGCTTTTGTTGCAGCCAGATTCTCGCCATGATGGGACTAGAGGCACAGGGCAAGACAAACCCGGACTTGGTTCGGGCGGTACAGGGGTTGTGTGGCGGCATCGGCTCCTCGGGCGATGTCTGCGGAGCTTTGACCGGAGGGGCGTGCGCGCTCGGCCTGTTCGCCGGGAGAGGAACCCCCGCAGAAACGACTGGCTCGCGGATGAACCCGATGATCCGCGACCTGGTCGATTGGTTCGCGACGGAATATGGGTCGCTCTACGGCGGCATCCACTGTAGCGAGATAGTGGCCGGTTCCCCAGCAAGCATGAGGGTCCGCTGCCCTACCATCATCGCAGGGACGTGGGAAAAGGTGAAGGAGTTGCTGTTGTGCAACGGGTACAGGGTTGAGGTAAGTGAAGGATGACCCTCGACCAAGAAACGCTTCTTGGCCTGACCGAGAGCGTCTGTCCCGAATGCCTGTCCCGCATCCCGGCCCGCCGTGTAGCCCGTGGAAACGACGTTTTCCTCCAGCAAGTCTGCCCCGAGCACGGCCTCTTCGAGGCCATCCTATGGCGAGGCGAGCCCGACTATACCTCCTGGGTGCGGCCCAAGATCCCGGCCTATCCCCAGCAACCGAGCACAGAGGTCGAGCGGGGTTGCCCCTTTGATTGTGGCCTCTGCCCTGACCACCGCCAGCAGACCTGCACGGCTCTGCTGGAGGTCACGCAACGCTGTGATCTGCGCTGCGCCTTCTGTTTTGCTGGCTCGGGCAATGGCGCAACAACCGATCCTGCCATGGAAGTCATTGCCGGTTGGTATCGACGTCTCCTGGACGTGGGCGGTCCCTATAATATCCAGCTCTCCGGAGGGGAGCCCTGCCTGCGCGACGACCTGCCGGATATCATTGCTCTGGGGAGCTCGCTCGGCTTTTCGTTCATCCAGGTGAACACCAATGGCCTGCGCTTCTCCCGCGACCCGGCCTATGTCCAGCGGCTGCGCGATGCGGGCCTGGCCTCGGTATTTCTGCAGTTCGATGGCACAGAGGATCGCATCTACGAGACCCTGCGCGGGCGGAGATTGCTCGCTGATAAGTGCGCGGCTATCGAGCATTGCGCCGAGCTGGGCCTGGGCGTGGTGCTGGTGCCGACGTTAGTGCCGGGGGTGAACACCCATCATGTCGGCGATATCGTCCGGTTCGCGCTGGAGCGGTTGCCCACGGTGCGTGGGGTGCACTTTCAGCCGGTCAGCTACTTTGGGCGCTACCCGTCAGCCCCCGCCGACCGGGATCGAGTGACCATCCCCGAGGTGATCCGCGCCATCGAGACACAGACCGGCGGTTGCGTTTCACAGCAGGCTTTCAAGCCGTCGGGATGTGAAAATGCCCTTTGTTCGTTTCATGCCGATTTCGTGCTCATGCCGGATGGAACGCTGCATTCGTGGACGCGCCGCCAGGCCGCCGGGCAC
>CAYQDH010000067.1:6522-11347 GCA_964416075.1 uncultured Anaerolineales bacterium
AGCGGGCGGAAGAGGGGGCGGCCAGGACGCGCCAGTTCACCGCGCGCCACTGGTCCCATCCTGCGCGGCGCGAGCCTTCTGCCTGTTGCGAGCGGGACGCGAAAAAGGGGGCGCCGAGCCTGGGAGATTGGGACGTTCTGCTGGCTCGTGCGCAGACTCATACCCTGACCATCTCGGGTATGGCCTTCCAGGATGCCTGGAACCTGGACCTGGAGCGGCTGCGGGACTGCTGTATCCATACGGTGAGCCCTGACGGCCGCCTCATTCCCTTCTGCGCTTATAACCTCACCAGCGCTCAGGGGCGGCCCCTGTATCGCGAGGGCGGAACCTTGACGTGAAGATCACACCACTTGAACCGTGGATCGCTAAGAAGATAGGCCTGTTGGATGGGCATTTGAGCAGAGAGCGGCTCGCAGCCTATCAACTGGATAAGCTGCGCAGCACCATTCATCTGGTTAGAGAGAGGAGCCGTTTCTATCGTCGGCACCTGGCCAAGGCGCCCACCGATCTGTCGTGCGCCGCGGATCTGGTCCACTTTCCTTTCACCACGGCCCAGGACATTCGTACCGAGGCGCTGCAGTTCTTGTGTGTTTCGCAGGGCGATATCCACCGCGTGGTCACGCTGGACAGTTCCGGCACCACGGGCGCGCCCAAGCGGCTGTACTTCACCCGGGAGGACCAGGAGCTGACCATCGACTTTTTTCAGGTGGGGATGCATACCCTGGTCGAGGCCGGCGACCGGGTGCTGATCCTGCTGCCGGGCGAACGGCCCGGGAGTGTAGGCGACCTGCTAGCCATTGGGCTGCAGCGCCTGGGCGCTCAGGGGATCAAACATGGTCCGGTGCGCGATGTGGCCCAGACCCTGGACCTCATGGCCCGCGAGCAGGTGAACAGCCTGGTGGGTATCCCCACGCAGGTGCTCGCCCTGGCTCGCCACCGCGATGCGAACGGCCAAGGTGTCCCATTACGGCTCAAGAGTGCACTGCTAACGACCGATTACGTGCCGCCGGCCATCGTCTATGCCGTTGAGGCAGCATGGGGCTGCCAGGTCTTTACCCACTATGGGATGACCGAGATGGGACTGGGCGGTGGTGTGGAATGCGAGGCCCGGCGTGGGTATCACCTCCGCGAAGCGGACCTCTATATCGAGATTGTCGATCCAACCACCGGGCGGCCTGTGGCCGATGGCGAGCACGGTGAGGTGGTGTTCACCACCCTCACCCGACTGGGGATGCCCCTGCTTCGCTATCGTACCGGCGATCTCAGCAGGTTCCTCCCTAGGCCTTGTCTCTGCGGCACAGTACTTGCAACCCTGGAGCAGATCAGGGAACGTGTGGCCGGGCGCGTAGCCGTGGGCCAGGGCCTGCATCTCTTGATGGCCGACCTGGACGACGCGCTTTTTCCGATAGAAGGACTAGAGGATTTTTCGGCCAGCGTCACCCGCGAGAAAGGCCAGAACCGGCTGTGTCTTGAGGTTCAGTCGGCGCCTGGGGCGGGGGACGCCGTCGGCTCAGCCGTCTGGCCCGCACTGGATTCCATCCCGGCCTTCAGGGAGGCCAGTTTGGTCGGGCACCTATCCACCACAGTAGACCTTCGGGCAATTAGATACCGGAGCGCACCCAGCCCGGCGAAAAGAACGATCATAGACAAGAGATGACCGCAGGTGAACGAATGACAGATGCAGGCCATTTGGCAGCCCCGACATACGCCGACCGAGAAGCGTTGCCAACGGTGCAGGAATGCCATGTGCTGCTGAGCCAACGCCAGATCGCACCGCCTCTTCTCGCTCACTCGCGACGAGTGGCGCAGCTGGCCCACCGCTTGGCGGTGCTCCTCAACGGGGCGGGATACAGTCTAGACCTGGATCTGCTCGTGGCCGCCGGCCTGCTGCACGACCTTGCCAAGGGCCAGGCGGACCATGCCCACCGGGCAGCGGATTTCCTGGTGCAGCGGGGCTATCCCCAGGTAGCAAATTTGGTCGCCTCCCACATGGACATTCGGCTGGAGCCGGAGCGACCGCTGGACGAGGCTCAGCTCCTCTATCTTGCCGACAAACTAGCCGAGGGAAGCCGCATCGTCCCGCTTCGTGAGCGATTGGAGAGTTGCTCCGAACGCTTTGTGGGCCAGCCCGAGGCCCTGGAAGCCGCTAGGCGCCGCCTTGGCGATGCGATGACGATCCAGAAGCGAATCGAGGCAGCCATCTGCGCGTCGCTGGACACGATCCTGACCGGCGAGGAAACAGAGGCTGGTGCAGCGCCATGAACCGCAGGCTCATCTACCTGGTGCGGCATGGAGAGATGCAGTCGCCGGTGGGCAAAAGCTACATCGGCCAGAGCGACCCGCCCCTGAGCGCTAAAGGGATCGTACAGGCCCAGCGCCTGGCCCAGGAGTTGGAGAACGTGCGCCCGACCGCGATCTGGTGCAGCGACCTGCAGCGCTCGTGGAGAACCGCGGAAATCATCGCCGAACGGCAATCGATTCGTCCCCAGGTCCGCAGCGATCTGCGGGAGATCAGCCTCGGCCAGTGGGAAGGGCTCGCCTTCGAAGAGGTCCGCCGAGTGTTCCCGGCGGAATACGAGGCACGGGGCCAAGACATCGTCGGCTATCGCCCGCCAGGGGGCGAAAACTTGGCCGACTTGAGCCAGCGGGTCATCGCTGCCTTTGCCGAGGTAGTAGCTCTGGCGGCGGGAGACGTGCTCATCGTCGGCCACGCCGGTGTCAACCGGGCCATCCTGTGCCATATTCTGGGCATGCCCCTCCAGAACCTCTTCCGCCTTGGCCAGGACTATGGTTGTCTGAACCTCGTCTCTCACGATGAATCAGGATATCGCGTGGAGATCCTGGGCAGGCCTGGCTGATGGCCCCATCATCTTCGGGCGTGTGCTTTTCAGCGCATGCCTCTGTGAGCGATAGGGTGTCAGCTATCCGATAGCGACCGGTCCGATCGCCGCTGCCAAGCCCCGTACCCATCGCCGCGCGCTCATCCTCCCACATCTTCAGGCACGTGCACCGTGACCATGACCCCATGGTTATACAGCGCGCGCACAAAGCACTCCGCGGCGATATCCGCCCCGTAGACGATATGCGTCATCACGGCGCGCGCGCCGACGGCGGCGCTGCGTGCGGCAGGCTGCCGCTTGGTGTAGCGGCGCCCGATGGCGTCCGCTGGGATCTCTCTGAAAACGCCGGAAAATGGGTAGGGCTTGGTCTCGTCGTCGTAGAGCTCGTAGCGATATCCGGGCGGATAGGGGAAATCGACGAAATGGCGGCCCGTGGCGATGGCCAGGTATTGCATATCGCCCACGGCGTAATGATACCAGCCGTAGGTGTTGCTCACGGGCGTGCAGGATAGGGGAAAGGTGCGCAGCCCCACGGCTTCCACCAGGATCAGCGCCACACGCTCGCGCTCCGCCATGGCCAGCACGCCGCCAGCGATGTCGGTGAGCGAGGCGGCCTGGAACGGCGCATGCAGGGGGATCGCCGCATCGTGGGCCGGCACGGCGTGCAAGGGCCGCGCGCCGGTGTTCACGCCGCGAAAGATCCAACCCTCGCGCGCCGCGACGATGTACTCGGGCGCCGCGGCGTAGAATGCATCGCTCCCGCCCATGGTGCGGCGCATCTCGCCTAGAGCAATGATCTGCTCCACCCCCGGATGGCCCTCCAGCCGCTGCCGGTCCCGGGGCGAGGGGCTATTGAGCCCCATATAGCGCACCGTCATCCCCCCCGCCACGGGGATCCCGTCCAGGTCGATGGCGTCGATCTGGCCCAGTAAAGGGGTCAGGTCGCCCAGGCCCACGATCACCGGCCGCATCCCCGTCTCGGCCACCAGGCGATCGATCTCGGCAAAGGTGGCGCGGATGCTAGCCCCCCGGTCATCGAGCGCCTGGCGCCCAAAGACGGGAGGAAAGTACAGGCTGGCATAGTCCACGCAGAGCAGGCCGGGATGGTAGGCGCGGTCCAGGGCGATGGCCACGTCCGTCACCCAGCGGTCCCCGCCCTGGTTCAGGTCGCCCGGGTAGGGGTGCTCGCGTGCGATGCGCCGCCCCAGGTCCAGCAGGGGATGATCGACCTCGGTCGCGCGTCCGCTGCAGAGATCCACCTCCGTTTGCCATTCCCCAACATCGATCAGGCCAATATCCATGCTGCGTTGTCCTTTCCGTCACAGACGGTCTCTACTCCAGCCCACGGAGATTCTTCGCGCCGCAAGTACGCCGGGCGCTCAGAATGACGAGGGAAGCGCGTTGTCCTTTCCGTGCCAGGTCACCGGGGCGCCGGCGATCCCCAGGTCGCCACTACAGTGGCTACAACGCTGCGCCTCGTCCAGGGCGTAGCTCATGGCCTTGGCGTTGCAACCGCTCAGGTTGATCCGTTCGATGGCCATGGCCCGACAGTGAGGGCAGTAGGTGCTCACCCATCGCGAGCCCACAAAGTTGCCAAAGTAGATGAAATCGAGATCTCGCCGCGCATCATCCAGGGCAGCCGCGATGGCATCGATGGAGGGCCGCTCATAGGCCGACATCTTGTATTCGGGCAAGAGTCGAAACACGTGCCAGGGCATGTGGCGATCGATGGACCCCAGCGCGTTGGCGATGCGCGGGATGTCCTGGTCGTTCACGCCCTGGATGATGGGGGTGCTCACTTCCACATGGGTCAGCGCGCGCAGCGCGGCGATGTTGCGGAAGATCACCTCGGTCGGCGAAAAGCTGCTGGCGGCGAGCCCCGCATGGCGGGCGTAGAAATCATCTTGCAGCCCCTTGAGGCTGACGTTGACAAAGTCGAACGCCCGCCCCATACGCGCCGTGACCTCCTGCTGCGTGAGCCCATT
>CAYQDH010000067.1:11357-15503 GCA_964416075.1 uncultured Anaerolineales bacterium
CGTAGGCAAGGCGACCGTGGGCTCGTTCACGGCAAAGGCGATGTTGTGGCAGCCATAGTCACGGGCCATGCGCACGATGCGCCGGGGCGCCAGCTCGTACAACAGCAGCGGCTCGGGATCCGAGCGCGCGATATGGGCGTTGGAGCAATAGTGGCAATCGAGGTTGCATCCCGCGCCGCCGAGGATCAAGGTGCGGCTGCCGGGCTGGTAGTGGAAAAAGGGCACCGTCTCGATGTGTGAGATCTGCATCGAGCTGTAGCGGCGGGGGAAGCGCTGTGTCACCCGCCCCCCCTGGACGGTGTAAAGGCCACAGAAACCGCTGCTTCCCTCGTCCAGGGCGCAGCGACGCTCACAGAAAGGACAGATAACAGCACTCATAGGTAGCTCCTGGTTCAAGATGTGGGGCGCAACACGGGCACCACCACCGACTGGGCCTCGTCGCCCGGGTCATCGAGCGTGAGGATGCGCACGTCGATGCCGTACAGCGCGCGCAGCCGCTCGGCGGTGATCACCTCGCGGGGCTGGCCCTGGGCCAGAAAAGCGCCATCCTTCATCAGATAGCATTGGCTCGACACCATCAGGGCGTGGTTGGGAAAGTGCGTGGCCATGAGCACGGTCAGCCCCTGCTCGCGGGCCAGCCGGCGCACCATGGCCAGCACGAGCATCTGGTTGCCGAAATCGAGGTGCGAGGTGGGCTCGTCGAGCAACAGCAGGCGCGACTCTTGGGCCAGCGCCCGCGCGATGAGCACCAGCTGCCGCTCACCGCCGCTGATCTCGGTGTAGCGCTTCAGGCTGAGGGCCGTGCAGCCCACGGTGGCCAACGCGCGCTCGGCGATCTCGGTATCTCGCTGCGATGGCGAGGCCAGGAAGCCCAGGTGTGGGGCGCGGCCCATGCGCACCGTCTCCAGCACCGAGTAGGGGAACACGGTGCGGTGCTCCTGAAAGACGAACCCGATGCGGCGCGCGCGCTCGGTTTCACTATAGGCGGCCAGCTCCCGGCCCTCCAGGAGCACCTGGCCCTGCCCAAGCGGCAGCATCCCGCCCAGGCAGCGCAACAGCGTCGTCTTGCCGCAACCATTGGGTCCCAACAGCGCGGCGACCCGGCCCGGCTCCAGTTCCAGGTCCAGGTGTTGGAAAATCGGCGCCTGCCCGTAGGCAAAGCTCCCGTCGTTAAGGGCGAGCAGAGCAGCCATCGCTAGCGCCACCCCCCGCGCGTCCTACGTAACAGAACCGCGAAAAAGGGCGCCCCGATCAGGGCTGTGAGGATGCCCAGGGGCACCTCCGCCGCCGTGATGGTGCGCGAAAGGTCGTCGATGAGCACCAGGTAGGTGGCGCCCATGAGCCAGGAGGCCGGCAAAAGCCAGCGATGGTTGGGCCCCACCAGCATGCGCCCCACGTGGGGGATCACCAGGCCCACCCAGCCGATGATGCCGCAGATGCTCACGGCCGAGGCGGTGACCAGCGTGCAGGCCACGATGACCACCGCTTTCAGCAGATCCACCCTGAGCCCCAAGGCCCGCGCCTCCTCGTCGCCCAGGGAGAGGATGTTGATGCGCCAGCGCACCGCCAGCAGCACGATCATCCCTACCGTCATCGGCGGCACGGCGGCATAGGCCTCTTTGAGCGAGACAGCGGAGAGGCTGCCCATCAGCCAGAAGGTGATGGCCGGCAGCTTGTCGTTGGGGTCCGCCACATACTTGACCAGCGAAAGCAGGGCGGAAAAGATCGATCCCACCACCATGCCCGAGAGGACCAGCATCAACGTGGGTGTGGTGCGGTAGACCCGGCTGATCAGATAGGCCAGGCCCACGGCCGCCATGCCAAAGAGCAGCGCCGAGAGCTGGATGGCGGTCGTCTTGCCGTCGAGCAGGATGGCCAGCGCCGCGCCAAAGCCGCCCCCCGCCGTAACGCCCAGGATATCCGGGCTCACCAAGGGGTTCTGGAACATCCCCTGGAAGGCCGCCCCGCTGATGGCCAGGCTCCCTCCCACAAAGAGGGCCAGGATCACGAGGGGCACGCGGATCTGGTAGACCACCGTCTCCACGTTGGCCACCCAGTCCGCCTGGATGGGCACCAGCCGCGAGAGCAGCACGCGAACCATCGTCCCGGGCGCGATGGGGTAACGTCCCACGAACAGGGAGGCGAAACCGATCCCCAGGGCCGCCAGCGCCAGCACGAGCAACACGGTGCGCTGGCGTCCCATCCGTTCGATGGCTTGCGCCGCATTCTCCGATCTCTCTGCCGATGCCCCTCTAGTCACCGAGGATCTCCGAGACCTCGGTAGCGGAGAAGGGGCGTCCGTACATGCTCTGGTAGAACTCGGCGGCTTCGGCCGGCATATCCAGCTTCAAGAGATCGGGATAGAGCTTGTCGGCCAGCCAAACGCGTGCCATGGCCGATTCCAAGTGCGGGCGACCCCATCCCCCGACATAGCCCGGCGAGGCCTTGTACACCCTCTTGGCCTTGACCGCGCTGATGTTCGACCAGCGCGCGTCGCCGAGCACGGCCTGCACATCATCGGGACAGGAGGTGTCCAGGATGACGACCTGGGGATCCCAGAGCATGATCTGTTCCATGGAGACGCCGTGCGCCCCGCCGCCGGTCAGGGCGGCGGCCACGTTCACGCCGCCGGCATCCAGGATCTCATAGTGCCACGTGGATTCGGCGCCATAGGTGGAATTCATGCCATCGCCGCCGCCCACGTACACGCGCACGCGCTCGTCGCGGGGCACATCTTGCAGGGCGCCGTGGATGGCGGCCATGCGCTCCTGGTAGTAGGACAACATCTCATCGGCGCGAGCCTCGGCGCCCAGCAAAGCGGCCAGCAAGCGGATGCTCGGCTCATAGAAGTTGAGGTCGATGCAGACCACGGGGACCTTTATGGTCTCCTGCAGCTTGTCCGGGTCTTTTTGCCACGACACGGTGAGCACCACGTCGGGGTCGACCGCCAGGATGCTCTCGGCGTTGGCATTGTAAAAGGCGCATGGCGCGGGCAGCTTGGCTACCTCGGGAAAGGCCTGTTGCAGGTTCTTGTTCCCCGTGGACATGCTATCCACGGCGGCCACCCGGTCTCCCGCGCCCAGGGCGAAGACGATGGCCGTGAGATCCGAGTGCAGGGACACCGCCCGCCGCACCTGGGCCGGGATCTGCACCTTGCGGCCAAGGCTGTCGGTGATCACGCGTGTGGTGGTGGTCACGGGCTTGCCGCTGCCCAAGACCGGCCCACTATAGCCCACGCCGAACACGGCGTTGTAAAAGGCGTCGGCCTCGGCGTCGATATCCACGTCGGCAAAGCGCTCCGGGTAGAGCTTGTGCGCCAGCCACTCGATGCAAAAGAGCGCGCGCGGCGAGGAAAAGTCCCAGCTCGCCTCGGGCAAGGCATAGACGCGCTTGTCCTTGATGGCGCTGACGCCCTGCACCTTGGGGTCCGCCAGGATCTCTGCCACGTCCACCCCGTTGAGCACCACAATCACCTGGGGATCCCAGACGATGAGCTGCTCGGGCGATATCTCGGGATGCCAGCCCTCCATCTCGCCCGCCACGTTGGCGCCGCCAGCGACGACGATCTGTGAATGCTCGAACGTGGTGCTGGTGTAAGCGTGATAGATGTCGTGTCCGCCGTAAAAGACGCGCACCTTGTCCTTCTCGGGGATATCCTTGACACGCTCGCTGACGAAATCGATCGTCCCTTGCAGCGTGGCGATCAGCTTTTCGGCGGCGGCCTCGGCGTTGACACACTGGGCCACGATGCGCACATCGTCCATGTAATGCTCGATGGTCTCGAAATGGGCGATCACGACGGGCAGGTCGGGCACCTGCTTTTGCAGCGCCTCGGCTTGCTGGATGCGCCCATACCCGCCGTGCAAAACCAGGTCGGGCTCCAGCCGCAGCAGCTCCTCGGCGTTGATGTCGCGGTTGCGGTAGGGAGCGGAGCGCTCCATGAGCTCGGGATGGACCCCGGCGATGAACTCGCCGTAATCCTCGCCGCTCTTGACCATCTCGTCCACGGCGACGATCTTGTCGGCCTGGCCCAGGGCGCAGATAATCTCGGTGGTGCCGGTGCGCATGGAGGCCACGCGCGACACCGTGACCGGGATGGTCACCTCTTTGCCCAGGGAGTCGACGATCACGCGCGACTCGCCGGCG
>CAYQDH010000067.1:15513-16137 GCA_964416075.1 uncultured Anaerolineales bacterium
GCCACCTCGTCGGTGTGCTGGCCCAGCGTGGGGGCCCGGGTGGGCACGGGGGCCTGTCCCGAGGTGGAGGCCCCCTCGTCCACGGTGATCGTGGCGATCATCTTCACCCAGCCGCCCTTGCTCTGGCCGGGCAAGACGGCCCCCACGGTGCCGCCCTTCTCATAAGCCAGCATGCAGTCCTCGGTCAGAGCGTCGACCGATATCCCCGCGGCATAGCCATCGCCGGCGGTCATCAGGATCGAGCCGCTCTTCACGCCCGCCGCCTCCAGCACGGCCAGGAAGGAGGCGCCCTCGTAGGCCGTGCCATCGACCTCCGCCTCGACCTGCGGCAGGGCCTGCAGGTCGGCCAGGGTGAAGGGCTTGTCGTTGACCACGATGATGGCATCGGCGGGGACGGCTGCGGGCTTGGCTTCAGCCGCTTTGGCCTCGGCCCCTGCGCCAGCCCCGCCCTGCACGGCGATCTCGCTGAGCATGCGCACCCACAGGCCGTGGTCCATGTCGGGCAACACAGCGCCGACCGTGCCCCCCTCCTCGTAAGCCAGCAAACAGGCGGGGGTCAGGGCCTCCACCGCCACACCGGCCTCATAGCCATCGCTGGCCCTGAACACGATCTCGCCCCCGGTC
>CAYQDH010000068.1:0-15879 GCA_964416075.1 uncultured Anaerolineales bacterium
CGCCCAGGTCAGCCGTCAGGCTGGTCGTCGGCCCCACCAGGACGCGCCCGCCGAAGACGACGAATAGCGTCGCTGGTTGTATCAACTGTGCGCCCCCTCATCCTGACCTCACTGGGGCCAGGACCGGAGGGGGCGCACGCCGTTTCACCGAGCCACCCTCTGTGATGATCCCGTTTCAAGCGCGAGGGCACCGTCGAGCTACGCAGGTCACGCGGCCACACCATTGAGAGTATAATGTAACTGTGTGGTCTTTCCGCCATGGTGCGCGCCCAGCGCATTGCTGGTTGGACCAGTCTCTTGGGCTGAACGGAGTTGTTGTATGAAAAAGGGTGAGAAGAAAAAGATGGCTCGGCAGCAGAAAAGGCGCGCCGAGCGCCAGGAGGCGCGCAAGATGGCCCGCAAGGACGAATCCTCGCTCAAGGGCTTGGCGCTGCGCGGGGCCGCGCAATACCCCTTGGAGGGGTGTTGGGCGCAAAAGGAGTGGGATCAAGGGGGCTTGGCCGTGCTCACCGTGGCCCGCCGCCTGCCCAGCCAGGCCATCCTCTATGCCACCTTGCTGGTGGACTATTATTGCCTGGGGATCAAGAACGCTGGTGCTCGGATGGAGCCATCCGCTGATCGCTTCCGGACCGTCGTTCTGCCCAGCCTCTACCGCGCTACGAGCGGCCCCATGCAAGTCTCCGCGGACCTGGCCCACGAGCTGGTCTACGGCGCCATCGACTATGCCGCTTGCTGGGGGTTCCGGCCGCACCGCGATTTCGGGGACGCCCGACATCTGCTCGACCCTCGCGAGGCCCACCCGGCCAGCGGCAAGGTCATCTTTGGTTACCATGGGAAGCCACTCTTTGTCTCCGGCCCCAACGACAATGTCTCGGCCATCATGGCCCAGCTCGAGCGCACGGCCGGCCAAGGACACTATGATTATCTTGTGGACGTGGGGTCGCCTCCTGATGTGGATGATGCGATCTGGGATGATGAGGACGACGACTGGGGGGACGATCCGGACGAAGGCTGGCCGCCAACCCAACATGGCGGGGTGTAATGGCCTGGTATGCTTGACAGGCGTTGTGCCATCCACTATAGTCTCTCCAGTCGGGTGACTCGGGGGGGATACGTGGTTACCACTGCCTCTGCTGCGGGCAAAGCCATCCTATTGGGGGAACATGCCGTGGTGTATGGCCGTCCGGCTATCGCCGTGCCTCTGAGCGATGTGCGTGTGACGGTGCACGTTAACCCACTGCCCCAGGGCCAGGTGCCCCAAGGCACAGGAATCACCATCTGCGCCGCCGACCTGGGACAGCGTTTTGGACTGCAAGAGCCTTGCGATGCGGAGGCCGCCCCCGCCTTGCGGGCCACCATCGGCAACACGCTGGCGCACCTGGGTGTGCCGATCGAGGAGGCCCATTTCGAGCTGGTTATTCGCTCGTCGATTCCCATCGCTCGCGGCCTGGGCAGCGGCACCGCTGTGGCTACGGCCATCGTCCGCGCGCTGGCAGCGCACTATGGCCGGAGCCTCCCTGTGGCCGAGGTTTCCCAACTTGCCTACCGCACAGAGATCTTGTTGCACGGCACACCCAGTGGGCTGGATAACACCGTGGTGGCCTATGAGGAGCCGGTGTACTTTATCCGGGGGCAGCCACCCGCCGCCCTGCGCTTTGCTGCGCCGGTGCACCTGCTCATCGCCGATACGGGGATCCCCTCGCGCACCCGAGATACGGTGGCCCGCGTGCGCCAGCGTTGGCTGGCCGACCGTACGTGCTATGAGGGGATTTTTGACGAGATCGGTGCGGCCGTCGAGGCGGCCCGCCGGGCCATCGAGGGGCCGCTGGCCGGGGCCGGCTTGCCGTTGTTGGGGCAGCTGATGTCGCATAACCACAGCCTGCTGCAGCGCCTTGGGGTATCCTGCGCCGAGTTGGACCGGCTGGTCGACGCCGCCCTTTCCGCGGGGGCGCTGGGGGCCAAGCTCTCCGGCGGCGGAGGAGGGGGCTGTATGGTGGCCCTGCTGGGACCGCTGGGGGGCGAGGGGCCCACGGCGGATACCGTTCGCGGCGCCTTGAGCGCTGCAGGCGCCCCTCTGGTCCTGGAAACGATCGTGCGGGTGGTGACATAATGCTCATCGGGATCGATGCCAGCCGGGCGACAATGCCTCAGCGCACGGGAACGGAGAACTATACTCTCTACCTGGTGCGCGCGCTGCTCGATCTGGATCGCACGAATCGCTACCGTCTCTACTTTAACACCCCCCCCACAGCAGATCTGTTCGAGCGCAGCGAGCGTGTGGAATGGCGCATCATGCCTTTCCCGCGGCTGTGGACGCATGCGCGCCTGTCCTGGGAGATACTGCGGCGTCCGCCCGATGTGCTCTTTGTGCCCGCTCACGTGATGCCAATCATCTCTCGCGCCAGTTGTGTGGTCACCGTGCACGACCTGGGCTATCGTTACCATCCGGAGGCGCATCCCTGGAGCTCTCGCATCTACCTCGAGCTCTCCACACGCTGGAATGCCTGGGCGGCAGAGCGGGTGATCGCCGATTCCGAGGCCACGCGGCGCGACCTCATCACTTTCTACCAGGTGGATCCGGCGCGTATCCTGGTGGCCTATCCGGCAGGCGCCCAGGGCATGGCCACGGTGACCGACGCGCGCCTGTTGGCGGAGGTGCAAGAGCGCTACCATACGGGGCCCGAGTATTTCCTGTACGTGGGCACCCTGCAACCGCGCAAGAACCTGGTTACCCTGGTGCGGGCTTTTGCCGCCCTGGTGCGCAGCAATGCAATTGGCTCCCAGGTGCGCCTGGTGCTGGCGGGCAAGCAGGGCTGGCTGCCCGATGAGCTCGCCGATGCCCTGAACGAGGCCGACATGGGGGAGCGCATCGTGTTGCCCGGTTATGTGCCCGATGAGGATCTGGCAGCGCTGCTAAGCGGCGCCATCGCCTTTGTCTTGCCCAGTTGGTACGAGGGCTTTGGCCTGTTGGTGCTGGAGGCGATGGCCTGTCTCACGCCGGTGATCTGCTCCAATATCTCGTCTTTGCCCGAAGTGGCCGGCGATGCCGGGCTGCTCTTTGACCCCCACGACATGTGGGCCCTGGCCCGCGCCATGGAGCGGGTCTACAAGGATGCCGATCTGCGCCGCACGCTGGTGCAGCGTGGGCAGGTGCGAGCGCGGGCCTTTACCTGGCCGCGTTGCGCCCAACAGGTGCTCTCGGCTCTGCAACAGGTGGGGTCCGGCACATGAGGCCAGGTGTGCAGTCGGTGCGCATCCTGGGCGTGCGGGTGGATGACGTCACCACCGCCGAGACGCTGGCCCTCGTCGATGACTGTATCGCACAAGGGCGGCCCCACCAGCTGGTGACGGTGAACCCGGAATTCGTCATAGAAGCGCAACACAATCCCACGTTCCACGTAGTTTTAGAGAGTGCTTGGCTCGCTTTGCCCGACGGCGTGGGTCTGTTGTGGGCTGCGCGGTGGCTGGGCCATCCGCTGCGGGAGCGTGTCACCGGATCGGATATCTTGCCCCTCTTGGCCCGCAAGGCGGCGGAGCAGGGGTACCGCATCTTTCTGCTGGGTGCAGCGCCGGGCGTAGCTGACCGTGCGGCGACGGTGCTACAGAGAGAAAATCCTGGCTTGCAGGTGGTGGGCGCCTATGCGGGCTCGCCGGACCCCGCCGAAGAGGATGACATCGTCGCTCGCGTCGTGGCCACGACCCCTGATATGCTCTTTGTGGCCTATGGGGCGCCACGGCAGGATCTGTGGATTCACCGCAATTTGGGCCGGCTGCACGTGCCGGTCTGCATGGGCATCGGCGGCTCGCTCGATTTCATCGCCGGCGTCGCGGCGCGCGCGCCGTTGTGGATGCGTCGCCTGGGCCTGGAGTGGCTTTACCGGCTGATCCGCCAGCCTTGGCGCTGGCGACGGATGCTGGCGCTGCCTCGCTTTGCCTGCGCCGTGTTGCGCCAAGCGCTAGTTCAGCAGCACCGAAATGGACCACAACCGTAACATGATTGCCAGGGTCTCTGGTCAATGTGGAGGGTATATGATGCGTCGAGTGGTTATGACTCGCCGAGAGGTGTTAGGGCGCCGGAAGACGGCTTTTTGGCAGGCGACGGTTGGCTGCCGGATCCTTTCCATTCGGCAAATGGTAGCGATACCCCTCATCCTGCTCTTCCTCCTGCTGGCCATGCCTGCGCTGGCCCAGGGCGACCCGGTGCGCATCGACAAGGCCGATAACTATGTGGTCATCCTGGCCGATGGGCGGCTCGACGTTCGCTATACCCTCACTTTCACCGAATTGCAGGATGGCCGCGATCGCATCAGCGAGATAGGGCCCTTTCCAGCCAATCACACCATTGTCTCCGCCAGCGGCCAGGGGCCCCAGGGCGCCTTTACCGTCAACCTCACGGGCGGCCCCTCGATCTACCGAGCCAATTTCGAGCAGCGCACCCAGCGGGGCCAGCAATACGAGGTTCTGGTGCGCTATACGGTGGATCGCTCCGTTTTCGATCCCACCACCATCAATGGCCAGCCCTACGTGGCCATCGGCTGGGCGCCCTTCCAGTGGGCCTTGCCCATTACCCTGCAAGAGATTCGCTACATCCTGCCCATCGAGCTCTCCAGCGAGATCACCCAGCCGGAGCAGGTGACCGACGGGGTGGTGGATGCCACTGGATTGCTCACCGCGGACATCGCAGAGTTTGACCGCTGGGTATATTTCCCCACCCCTGACGAGCCCACGGGCAAGGTCTACCTTTCCTTCCTGGTGGCCGAGAACGATCTGGCGCCCGAGCAACAGATGACGCCGCGCTTTTTCCTGCCCGGCGAAGCGATCAGCACCACGCGCGAGACGGCGATCCCGCTCAGGCCGCCCACAACCGTCCCCGGCGCGGAGCCCGCAGGCCCGCTGGGCCTGACCGAGGCGGCACGGAACCTGATCTATTGCCTGGCGGGAGTGGTCACGGTCGGGGTGTTGATCCTGATGATCCTGGCCATGCGGCGCCGCAAGCCCAAGCCGTCCTACGAGCCGCCGGAGATCGAGATCGAGACCTTCCAGACCCCCGGCGTGGTGCCCGACCTCAACGCCATCGAGGCCGCGTTCACCATGGGCAACTCGACCAAGACCATCGCCCTGATCATCTTGTCGCTGGAGCAGCGGGGGATCGTCAATATCGTGAATCGCGCGCCCCTGCAGATGGAAGTGCTGCAACCCAACGCCGAGCTCAATGTGTATGAAAAGGCGACGATCGATGCCATCCAGGAGGATGGCACCATCGACAAGACCAAGATCGAAGCGATTCTCGCCGCCGTGGCATCGGTGGTGCAGCCCAAGATGTGGAATGCTGATCCGGCAACAACGCGCGACACCTACCGCCGGCGCATCGAGAGCGCCCGGGAACAGTACGAGCGCGAATGGCGCGAGCAGCCTACGGCGGGGCCTGTGCCCAACTATGTGCCGTGGGTCATTCTGCACCCGAGCTACGGCAGCCCTTCCCCGGCCTCGGCGGGGCCCTCGGGGCCCGGGCCACTGGCGCAAGCGGCGCAGGAAGCCATCGCCCCCATCGAGCGCATGGCTAATGACATCACCCGAGGGGTGGAGGAGACCATCAGCGGCACCGTGTCGCGCATCGAGCAGGGCGTGGGCCGTCTCCTGGGGGACACATCGGCTGGCGAAGGCGGCTATGATGCCTGCCATTCGGCGTGTCACAGCGCCTGTCACTCGGCTTGTGTGCACGATGCCTGCCACTCGGCTTGCGTGCACGACGCCTGCCATAGCGCCTGTCACTCGGCCTGCGTATGCCACAGCGCCTGCCACAGCGCGTGCCATTCGGCCTGTGTCAGTCGATTCTAGGGGGCACTAAAAGACCATGGCTGAAGCGATCGAGGTCTCTAGCCTGCAGCGCTTTGCTGCCGAACTCGTGGGTTCGACCCGCGAATACATATACATACGGCCCCAGGATGGGTTGATCATCCTGCGGCCCAATCGCTTGCATCATCTCAACCCTACGGCCACCCTGATGCTGGATCTCCTGTACAACGACCCGGACGGCCCTAACGTAGAGGCGGTCGTGGCCCAGGTGGCCAGCCGCTACGGCGCCGAGCCCGATCGCGTGCGCGAGGACCTGCGAAATCTGCTGACCAGCGTGGCCGCGCTGCTGAACGATAACATCTGCGCGGCGCCGGCCATCCGCCAGACGCCCTACGGCACGCACCATCGCGACTTGCCGGTCCTCTCCGAGATCGCCCTGACCTACGACTGCCAGAATCGCTGCACCTTTTGCTATGCTGATGCGCCGCACCGAGGCCGCCTGGTCAAGCAGATGACCACCGAGCAGGTGCGGTTGATCATCGATCGCATCTACGACGAGGCGCATTGTCCTACCGTCTCCTTTACCGGGGGCGAGCCCACCCTGCGCCAAGATCTGCCTGAGTTGGTTTCCTATGCCAAGAGCAAGGGGATGCGCGTCAACCTGATCACCAACGGCATCCGCTGCGCCGACGTGGATTTCGTCAGTTCCCTGGCTGGGGCGGGGCTCGATTCGGCCCAGGTGAGCATCGAGGGGGGCTCGGCCCTGGTGCACGATGCCATCACGCAGCATCCCGGGTCCTGGGATCGCTCCGTGCAGGCCGTGCAGAATTTGCGCGCGGCGGGGATCCATACGCACACCAATACCACCATCTGCGGGGCCAACCGCGCTCATCTGCTCGAGCTGGTGGATTTTATCGCCGATGGCCTGCATTCCGAGTATTTCTCCATGAACATGGTCATCCGCACGGGGACGGCTCTAGCCCACGAAGAGGATCGTATCAGCTATACGGACATCGGGGAGATCATTCGTGCCGTGCAGCAGCGCGCCCAAGCCAAAGGGCTGCGTTTCGTCTGGTATTCGCCGCTGCCCTATTGCATGTTCAACCCGGTGCAGGCCGGCCTGGGAAGCAAGTCGTGCGCCTGCGTCGACGGGCTGATCTCTGTCAACCCGGCGGGACAGCTGATCCCTTGCAGCAGCTTCGACCAGGGCATCGGCGACCTGCTCAAGCGGCCTTTTCGCGAGGTGTGGTACACGCGGACGGCCCTCTATTGGCGGCGCAAAGAGTTCATGCCCCCGGCCTGCCAGCGCTGCACCATCCGCGATGTATGCTGTGGCGCCTGCCCGCTTTATTGGGATGAGCGCGGCGGATTCGCTGAACTGGAGCAGGTGGCCCCGGGCGGCCCGCCCTGGGCCTACCCCTTGTGGCGTGTAAAGAAGGCCCTCTGGTCGCGCACCAGGGGTGTGGGGCTCTAACCGGAGGGGCGGAGGTAAATATGCCTGAGCGAGAACGAGTCTATCGTATGGACCTCGATGACTTTAACCGTTATCTGCAAGACAAGAGCGCCGAGCTGCAAGCCGCGTACAAGGAGATCGAGGAGGTGCAGTACCAGTTCAACGACCTCTTCAAGCAAGAGTTGGCGGGCTGGCAGGGAGTCTTTTCCACTGTCTTTCCGCAAGTGCTGGCCGGGCGTAAAGGGTTGCCCGGCGAATTCGCGGCACAGATCGACCGTGCGGAGCAGGAAGAGCTGGCAGCGCTAAAGAATGAGATCGCCGAGCTGGACCAACAGGTGAGCCAGAGCCGCAGCAAGATGGACGAGCTCACCGAGCAGGCGCAACAAGCCACCAAGGCCTTGCGCAGCGAGAACCCCGATCTGAACAACACCGAGGAACAGATCAAGGCCGAGCTGCAAGAGTCGGAGGATGAGTATGCCCGGCTCTACGAGCAGATCGACAAGCTGGACAATGGTCCCTTCGGCTGGTTGACCCATGCTGGCCAACTGAGTAAGCTCAAGAGTCAGCAGGGCAAGGCCAAGCGCAACCAGGCCAAGCTGCTGAACCGCTTGCGCGAGGTGCGCCAGGAATGGCAGGAAAAGATCAACGCGGCGGGGGAGAGGCAGTCTCTATTTCGCAAAGAGTGGGAGGATATCTCCGTCAGGACCGCGCAAGCACAAGGTCGACTCGACTATCTGCATGCCAATCTCGATGCGCTGGCCGCTCAGAACTCTGTGCAAAAGACGCTCGAGGGGTTGGAGCAAGCGCCGCGTGTGCCGGGGGAGCTGGGGACGGCCCTGGCGGACCTGACGCGCCGCAACCAGGTGCGCCGCGAATACGAGGTGGGGTTGCGTGCCGTAGCTGAGGCGTTGGGCCTGACCAAGGGTGTGGGCGAAGGAATGACCCGTTTCCAAAAGAGTGTGGCCACCGTTCTGGAGGAGCAGCGGCGCTATAACCTGAAGCAGATCAAGGTGGAGCTTCCCGAGAGGGTGGTACAGCTCAACGAGACCTGGAAAGCGTTGCGCGCCCAGGTCAAAGATGAAAAGTACTTGGGGAAGCACCCGCTGGAATTCAGCCGCATCATCGATGGTGCTATCAAGGAGCGGTTGACCGACGCCTCCATCCAGGATCTTTTCGAAACGATGGGACATGCGCTCGACGAGGCGACCGCTGCCTGGAAATAGTGCGACCGGGCTATCGATTACTGTGTGAGGAGCCGCTATGAACAAATTCTTTGCCGTCCTGATGACCTTGGTCTCAATTCCGTTCCTGGTTTTGGGCCTGCTTTTTATGATTGCCTCAGCCAGTGGCTCGAATCGCCTGCTGGTGGCCTCCGCTTTGCTGGGGATTGGCATCGTGCTGCTGGTCGCCGGTCTAAAGCAGCTTCGCCGCCTGGCGGAGATCAGCCCTGGCGCGCTCAAGACCAGCGCTGTGGAGCTGGCCAAGCGCCTGGGAGGCGAAATTACCGCGGCGCAGTTGCGCGCCGAATACCGCATCCCCCAGAACCTGGCTGTGCAGGTCCTGGAGCAGCTCGTGGCCGAGGGCGCGGCGGTGCGCGAGAATCGCGAGGAGCGCGTGGTGTATGTGGTCACCGGGCTCTTGCCTTCGCTGGCCGAAAAGCTGTGTCCCTATTGTGGCACCCAGTTGCCCATGCGCACCGCAGTGCGCAAGTGCCCCAACTGCGGCGCCAACCTGGAGATCAGCAAAACCTAGATGCCCCAGCGCAAAGGCCTCTGGTTCATCCTCATAGCTCTGGCGCTCGTGGCGGTAGTGTGCTTCTGCGGGGCTCTTGCCCTGGGCGTCGGGGTGCTTGTGCCTTGGAGACGATCCGAGTCCTCCGCGCCCGGCTTGTCTGCGACTCCCACTCTCACGATGGGGGCGCCCGCGCGGCCCGCTGCTACGGATGAGTGGCTCGAGCAGCCCACGCCCACCGACGAGCTGCACGGGCTCCTGCCCGGCGAACCGCTCGCCGAGCCCACTCCTACGGAGGAGCCTTCCCCGCAGCCCACTCCCACGGGTGAGCCGCTCGCGCAGGTCACTCCCACGAAAGAAGCGCTCGCGCAACCTGTTCCCCTGGATGACCTGCTCGCGCAAGAGCAGATGCCACCCTATGATCCCGTGGCCGTCGCTTCCGGTCTTCAGGGGGGGCGCGAGATACCGCGTGTGGTGCACCAGACCCCGGCGCCCTACAAGCCGGGCGACAAGAAACGCTTCTGGATCGGCGACCTGGACCTCTCGTCTGACTATGAGATCACCGCCACGCTCCGCGTGCAGGGCGAGTGGGTGCAGATGTGGGTGGACGATCGCGCGCAAGTGGACCAGGCGGCCCTGCAGCGTTCGGCAGATACCTTTGATACGGTGATCCATCCCGCGGGCCGTCGCTATTTCGGCTCGGAATGGGACCCTGGCGTCGATGGAGACTCGCGCCTGGTGGTGCTCAACGCGCTGTTCAGCGGGGCAGCAGGTTACTTTTATAGCGTGAACCAGTATTCACAGCAGATTCACCCCCACAGCAATGAACACGAGATGTTCGTGATGAACGTTCGCTCCCTGAGCCCCGGCAGCGTGGGTTACGACGCTGTGCTGGCCCACGAATTCCAGCACATGATCCTATGGCGCGAGGATGCCAACGAAGAGGCGTGGGTGAGCGAGGGGTCTTCGGACCTCTCCGAGGAGTTGAGCGGTTATCCCGCGACCCCGAGCACCATTAGTGCATTCACCGACGACCCCGATCTGCAGTTGACCCATTGGCCGGATGATGACGAGACCGTGGGCGCTCACTATGGCGCGTCCTTTCTGATGATGCACTACTTTTTCCATCGTTTCGGCCCGCCGATGCTGCGCGATCTGGTCAGCGAAGAGGCCAATGGCAGCGCCGGTTTCGACGCCGTCCTGGCCCGCGCCCAGGCCGGCCTGGGTTTCGATGATCTCTTTGCCGACTGGGTGGTAGCCAACGGGGTCGACGATCCCGATTGGGACGATGGGCGTTACGGCTATGCCCTGCTCGATGTGCAGGCCGACGTCGAGGAGTCGATCAGCCGCTATCCCTTTTCCTACGAGGGGGATGTGGCTCAGTACGCCAGCGACTATTTCGAGCTAAGGCCCGCCGCGCGCGGCACACGGAGCCTGGAGCTCTCCTTCAGTGGGGATCCCCAGGTCAAGCTGGTACCCAACGACCCGGCCAGCGGCAGTTACCAGTGGTGGTCGAATCGCGGCGATTCGGGACATTCCAGCCTGCAGCGCGCCCTGGACCTGACACGTGTCCGGCAGGCCACGCTGTCCTACAGCTTGTGGTACGATATCGAGCGCGGTTGGGATTACGCCTATGTGCGTATCTCGGAGGATGAGGGGCGCACCTGGCAGCTGGTGCGTGGCCAGCAGATGACCGACTATAACCCCATCGGCAACGCCCTGGGGCCGGGATACACGGGCCAATCGGGGCGTGCGGAGGGCGAGGTGGGGGATCCCCAGTGGGCGCGCGATGAGATCGACCTATCGCCCTACGGGGGCAAACGCGTGCTCTTGAGCTTTGACTATATCACCGATGACGCCGTGAACCGACCTGGGCTCTGCCTGGACGATTTCGAGCTGCAAGGGATTGGCTGGCGCGACGACGCCGAATCGGGTGAAGAGGGGTGGCGGGCGGCGGGATTCATCCGGCATGACAACAACCTGCCACAAAGGTACGTCGTCCAAGTCGTTGAATTCGGGCCCCAGCCGCTTCTCACGCGGCACTTGGTAGAGCCGGGCGAACAGCTGAATTGGACCCTCGAGGGCCAGGGCACGCGCACCAACCGGGCGCTGCTCATCGTATCAGCCATCGCTCCCGTCACCACCGAGCGCGCCGCCTACCAATTCCGGATCGAGTAGCTGCCGCTAGAGCTGCTCCGGCGGCAACTGGAGCAGCTCCATCAGCCTCTTCGCCAACGCCGCTTCCTGGTGGGGCAGCACCGTTCGCGGATCGATCACCAGGCGCTCATCCTGCAGGCGGGCTACGATAGCCGGATCCCCGGCGCGCAGCTTGGCTGCCAGCGACACGCTCCGCTCAGCGGGCAGGGCCAGCAGGGTAGTGGGCAGGCTCTCCTCGGGCAGCGAGCCCCCGCCGATCATGGAGCGTCCCGGCAATAGCTCGCAGCGTTCCCCAGCCGCACCCAGCGCGTCGCGCAGCGCTCTCGCGCGCGCTGTCACCTGCTCTTGCGACATGGCGATCATGCGCCAGATGGGAACGCGCGTGACCGCCTCGTTTTTGACATAATGCAAGAGGTTAGCCTGCACTCCGGCGATGGTGGTCTTGTCCACGCGAAGGGCGCGCGTAAGGGGAAAGCTGCGCAGGGCTGCGATCGGCCCGGCCCGGCCCACGATGATCCCCGCCTGAGGCCCGCCCAGTAACTTGTCCCCGCTAAAGGTCACCACATCGGCGCCCGCCGCGATGCTCTCCTGGATCGTGGGCTCGTGCTCCAGGCCATAGGGCGCCGTGTCGATCAGCGTGCCGCTGCCCAGGTCGTCGATGAGCAGCAGGCCGTGGGCATGCGCCAGGGTGGCCAGCTCAGCCAGCGACGGTTGGTGCGTAAAGCCGGTAAGGCGAAAGTTGCTCGAATGCACGCGCAGGAGCGCCGCGGTGTTCTCGCCGCCAGCGGCGGCGCTGCGGATCGCAGCGCGGTAATCGTCCACGTAGGTGCGGTTGGTGGTACCCACCTCTACCAGGCGCGCGCCGCTCTGGGCCATCACGTCCGGGATACGAAAGCCCCCGCCGATCTCGACCAGCTGGCCGCGCGAGATGACCACCTCGCGTCCCTTAGCCAGTGCTGAGAGCACCAGGAGCACCGCGCCGGCGTTGTTATTCACCAGCAGGGCCCCCTCAGCTCCTGTGAGGCGGCACAGTAGCCCTTCGGCGTGCACATAGCGCGAGCCCCGGCGCCCCTCGTCCAGGTCGAACTCTAAATTGCTGTAGCCCTCGCCGGCAAGGTGCATGGCCTGGAGCGTCTCCTCGCTCAGCGGCGCGCGGCCCAGGTTGGTGTGCAGGATCACTCCCGTGGCATTGATCGCCGGGCGCAAGGTTGGACGCACGCTATCTTCCAGCCCCCGCAGGACACGCGCCACCATCTCCGCGTCGCCGGGGTATGGCTCGCCCGCCAGGATATCCTCTCGGGTGGCCTCCAGCACCACGCGTGATTGTGCCACCGTCAACTCCCGTCCATAGCGCTCGGCCGCATCCACCAGCTCGGGGAGGGCCAACAGCCGATCCACGGCAGGTAGCTTGCGCAATTCGTCTTTGGGGTTTACAGCCACGGTTAGCTCCTGTGCCGATCTATACTTCGTCCCAACCGTAGACCTTCAGGTCTATCTTGCCGTGAAGGCCGAACTCGACCCCCTCCTCCTCCAGCATGGCGCGCTGCAACTGGCTGCCCGCGGGATCCCGCACGCCCGTCTCGCCCCGGCTGTTGACCACGCGATGCCAGGGCACCCCTTCGGGACAGGATCGCATGGCCCACCCCACCACTCGCGCTCCATGGGGCATCCCCAGGGCCAACGCCACCTGGCCATAGGTCACCACTTTGCCCGCTGGCACGCGCGCTAGCATATCGTAGATGCGCTGGAATAATCCTTCATTGGCCACGAGAACACACCCTCCGGGTTACTCGTGCGGGGCGAGCCTAGTCCTACAACCGTGGTTCGCCACGCCTGTCATGCTGAGGGCCGTACTTTGGCCCGAAGCATCTCCGCCAAGCCAGCGCGAGACCCTTCGGGAGCACCCTCAGGGTGACATAACGGTCGATTGCGGTTGTAGTACTAGACCAACCGCAAGCTGGGGATCACATCGAGGTCCAGCCCCGACCGGTGCCCAGCGAGATAGCGATAGTACCCGGCGGCTGCCGTCATCGCGGCGTTATCGGTGCACAGGCTGATGGGCGGGCAGCGCACCGGCACATGCACCTGCTCCGCCATCTTAAAGCGGAGGGCCTTGTTGGCGGCGACTCCGCCCGCTAGCAGCACCTGCACGGCCTCATAGCGCTGGGCCGCTTCCGCGGTTTTCGTCACCAGGGCATCCACCACGGCGGCCTGAAAGCTCGCGGCGATATCCGCCACCGGCAGGGCCTCTCCGCTCGGCGCCGTGTCATCCTGTGGCGCCAGCGAAGCGTTCGCCAACTTGGTTCCCTTGGGCGCCGGCGTGATACCGCGCTCCCGCTGCAGCTGTTGCACCAGGTGCAAGACGGCCGTCTTGAGCCCGCTGAAGGAGAAATCGTAGGGTCCCACCTGCAGCGACCGGGGCAAGGCGTAGGCCTCGGGGTTGCCCTCTTGAGCTACGCGCTGGATCACCGGCCCACCCGGATAGCCCAACCCCAGCAGGCGAGCGACTTTGTCAAAGGCTTCTCCCGCCGCATCGTCGATGGTGCGCCCCAGGAGCTGGTAGTCGTGATGCTCGCGCATTAGGATGAGGTCGGTGTGCCCGCCCGAGACCACCAGGCAGACCAGGGGAAAAGCCGGGGCTATCGGGGGCTCTTGCGCATCCCGCGGGGACCGTTCATCGACGGGGATGAGCCAGTTGGCGTAGACATGCGCTTCCAGGTGGTTCACACCGACGAGGGGCAGGTTCCGCGCCCAGGCCAGCGCTTTGGCCACATTGGCGCCCACCAAGAGCGCCCCGGCCAGCCCCGGACCGTGGATCGCAGCGATGGCGTCCAGATCGTCCCAGGTAGCACCAGCATCTGTCAGGGCCTGCTGCACCACGGGCACGACGGCGAGGATATGCTGCCGCGAGGCCATCTCCGGAAAGACGCCGCCATACTTGCTATGAAGCTCGATCTGCGACGCCACGACATTGGAGCGGATGTGCCGTCCATCGTCCACCACGGCGGCCGCCGTTTCATCGCAGGAGGTTTCGATGCCCAGGATACGTGTCATGTTCGCTACCCCATCTTGCGGTTGGGCAGGCTGGTATACCAAAGCTTGTTGCCACTGAGAACGAACAGGCGCCCACGCTGCGCATCCACATAGATACCCTGGATCTCCTGGAATTGGGTCAAGCCTGCCCTGGGCTGGAACTGCCTGAGATAGTTGCCCACTTTGTCGAATTCCAGGATCCTATTATTGCCACCATCCACGACATACACGTACCCCTCGGCTTCCGGCTCTCTCTCTCCCGAGATGAACAAGGTCGTGGGGCTGCGCATCGGCCCTGGTAGGCCGCCCATGTCGAAGGGTTGGGGGTCGCCCTTGAAGAATTTCATGATCTTGCCATCCGCGAAAAGCACATAGACGCTGCCATCGATGGCCATGTCTACTGCACCGGTCAGGTCCACGGTCACCTGCGGGTTTATAAAGCTGGATGGCGGATTGACATAGGCATCATTCGTGGGGATGTATTTGAGGATCGCGCCCAGGATGGGATCGAGCACATATACGTTCCCCGAATAGCACCCCAGTGCGATCGGCTTGACCCAGGTGTCGCTATTGGCTACGGGCGTCACATCGATCCCCCGCTCCAGGTCGTATGTCACCAGCGAGCCCGTGCGGTCCAGCGCTGCGAAACCATCCCGAGTGCGCTGGCCCTCGCCTTCCATCCAGGTAATATCGATCATCTCTCCGATGCGCACGCCCTCTTCGATGGCGCCCCGGCGCAGCATCACGGCATCGCCCGCCGCGGGCTGCAAGGCGTCGCCAGCGCTGTTCAGCAAATAGTGGTATAGGAGGCTTCCTTTGCGGTCGAGCACGTAGAGATCGAGGTCCTGCACCACGATGCGGGCGGAGGACCCCCATGTGCCGGAATCGGTCTCCGCCGCCACATCGCTGCTGAGCTCGGCCAACTGGGTAAAGCGAGTGATCCGCACGACGTTGTCCATTCCGTCCAGGTTATGCTCGATCTGGCGCACCAAGGAACTGAGCAACTCGTCCTGAGGATCGATGGCCAGCCCTTCTTGAGCGGTGGCCATGGCTTCGCGCATCGCCTTTCTGCGATAGGTGACATTCTCCATCGTTGCGGCCGCATCGTAACGCGCCTGGGCCAGCTCCTGGATCTGCGCAAAGACCTTGCCTTGGGCGCGCTCGTATTGCACCCGGGTCATGATGATCATCAGAGCCATCACCAAGGGGATGGCCAGGGAAACGCCCAGCAATGCGCGCCCGACCATGGAAAGGGGCCGAATTCCCGCGTCCAGTTCAGCGGCGGGCTCTAGCGACGTTTCGGGGAGCACGCGAGTCAGTAACTCCTCGGTCCCCTGGCGCGCGCGCTCCACACCCTGCGACAGATTGCCGCGCAGGTCATTCATGGCCCGTGACTGGCTAGGAGGCGCTGTCCCCGCGCGCCGTGTCGTATCGCCCTGGCCGGAGATCTCCTCTCCCATCTCGGGCAGTGTCGCTACGTGCTGCTCGGCCTGGCTCTTCGGCGGAGCCGCGGGCGGGGCCGACCTGGATGGGCGCTCAGATACGCGGCCCTCCGGGGCGGCGCTCGGCGCCTCAGGGATGCTGGCTGGCTTTATGGTGGTGCTGTCGGTGGGCTGCGCGGCAGTTTCAGTGGCGCTAACTTGGGCGAGCTCACCGGCGGTCTCTGTGGGCGTCGTGCCACGCGCCAGCTTTTCGTAGGTCTCGAGGGG
>CAYQDH010000069.1:0-15846 GCA_964416075.1 uncultured Anaerolineales bacterium
CTATGCGGGGTGCTATCTTTGTGGGCAACGGCAAGGTCGAGGTGCGCGAGTTCCCCAAGCCCGAGCCAACCGGTACGCAAGTGTTGGTCAAGATGAAGGCATCGGGCCTGTGTGGCAGCGACATGCATTCGTACCGCGAATCCGCAGAATACTGGGCCAAGGCCCCGATTATCCGGGGACACGAACCTTCGGGCGTTATCGAAAAAGCCGGCGAAGCGGTGACCATGGTCAAGGTAGGGGACCGGGTTTCCGTGTACCACGCGCCACAATGCGGGCATTGTGAGGCCTGTCTGTCCGGCGAGTACTTTAACTGCACGACGATCGGCCCGGGCTTTCGCCTGGCGTCGATGAAGGTGCACGGCTCTGACGCGGACTATGTCGTGGTAGATCAGAACGTTTGCTTTCCGCTACCGGATGAGCTGAGCTTTGCGGATGGCTCGACGATCGCCTGTGCCGGGGGTACGGCCTATCACGCCTTGAGGAGAGCCGATGTGCGTGGGGGCGAGTATGTTCTGGTATCGGGACTGGGCCCGGTGGGGCTCTGCGCGGTGCTCCTGGCCAAGGCCATGGGGGGCATCGTCATCGGCTCGGATCCGGTGGCCTATCGCCGCGAGTTCGCGTTGGCGCACGGCGCGTCCTACGCCGTGGATCCCACGGCTGGCAACCTGGCCAAACAGGTCAAGGACATCACGGGGGACGGCGCTGAGGTGGTCATCGAGACATCCGGCAACGACAACGCACGGGTAGACGTCATTCCTGCCACGCCCTATCATGCGCGCCTGGTCTACGTGGGTTGGGGAGGACAAGCCAGAAACGCCCAAGTGGGTCCCATGCTCGGCGAGCGCTGGGTGACAGGATCGAACATGTTCACCGGCCCAGACTACTATACCTTGATCCGTTTCATGCTGCGCAACAAGCTGCGCTTCTCAGAGTTGGTAACGCACCAATTCCCCCTGGAGAAGGCGCAAGAGGCCTTTGATGTCTTTGCCGGTCGCGAGACGGGTAAGGTGGTCTTTACCTGGGATTAGGTTTCACGTTGTGACCGTGTCCGGGTGGTGAACTGGACCAAAGTAGGATTGGCCCGAGGCTTGCCTCGGGCCGGTTATTTGCCTATTATGCCAATTTGCCGTGGACAGTGGGAGACGTGGGTCAGTGAATGGCCGGAGATCGCGCTCCGAATCTGATCCTGTATGCTGTGGGCAGGACAGCCAGGCAACATCCGAGGGATCGACCTGGCTGATCATTTATAAAGGGAGAGTACCCATGTCTGAGAGTAGCGCAGCCACGAAGGAGATTCGACATCTGGATATCAGCGACCTGGAGCGCATCGAGCGCTATCGCCGCGCCGGGTATGGGGGGTGCGTCTCCGACGCGCTCAATGCACTGGGCGTGAGGGATACGGTGCTCTCGGAGCGCTTCAAACCCCTGCGCCAGGGGATGCAGATCGTCGGACGGGCTCTGCCCATGAAGCTGCACTCGCAGGTCGATTTGCGCGACATTCCTGAGGAAAGGGAAGCCATGGAGAAGCAGTGGGAGGCCGAAGGGGGGCATCCCCAGAAGCGCATGATGCGCACCGTGGCTGCCACGGAACCGGGGTCGATCCTGGTGTTCGATTGCGGTGGGGATACACAGGTCTCTCACTTTGGCGAGATGAGCTGCCAGGTGGCCTATGCTCACGGCTGCCGCGGGATGCTGATCGCCGGGCATTGCCGCGACACGCAGTATGTGCTCAAGATGCCCGATTTTCCCATGTTCACCTTTGGCACTCGTCCCAATGGGTGGTACGGCTGGCGGTTCATCGAGATCAACAGGCCGATCTACCTGCCCGGCCACCTGACACACTATGTGAAGGTCATGCCCGGCGACTTTGTTTTCGGGGACAATGATGGGGTGCAGATCATCCCCAAGGACCTGGTCGACGAGGTGCTCCTGCGCGTGGAAAAGACCTATGAAAAGGAGAACGAGGAGCGCCAGCAATTGGCCGCTGGGATGCCCATCGATGAGGTGTACAGGGTCTTTGGCGTGTTGTAGAATGGGTGCATCTCGAGCAAAGGAGAGACCACATGACTGAACCGAGGGGCTTGATGCCCCCTATGATCACGGTGTTCAACGCGGACGAGTCGATCAATGAGAGCGGCACACGGCGCTTTGCCAATTACCTCGTGGACAACGGCGCCCATGGCGTCTGCCCGGGCGGCAGCACGGGGGAGTTCATCGCCATGACCCTGGAGGAGCGGCGCCGGGTGGTAGAGATCGTGACCGAGGAGGTGCACGGCCGAGCGATCGTCTATCCGGGCGCCGGGCACTATTCCACCAAGCTGACGGTCGATCTCTGCCGGCATGCCGAGTCGTGCGGCGCCGATGGGGTGATGGTGGTGCCCCCGTATTACCTGCTGCCAACCAAGCCGCAGATCAAGGATCACTTTCGTAGGGTCAAGGAAGCGATCAATATCCCTATCATGTTGTACAACAACCCGTGGTACGCCGGTGTGGAGCTCACCTCCTGGGAAGTGGCCGAGCTGGTCAACGAAGGGGTGATCTCTAGCATCAAGGTGGCTCATGGGGACGCGGGTCGTGTACACGACCTGATCTCACTGTGTGGGGACAAGCTGACGGTGATGTACGGCCACGACCTTTGTGCGCTCGAGGGCCTGCTGGCCGGGGCCAAGGGTTGGGTCTCGGGCCTGCCGAACCTGATCCCGGGGTTGGCCAGGCAGCTGTACGATGCCGTCGAACGGCAGGATGTAGCGGGGGCACGCAAGGTTTGGTACGACATGGTGCCTCTGGTCCAGTTCGCCGAATCGCCAGAGCTCAAGAAGGACGGAGAGCCGCACTGGCTCGTCGTGGTCAAGGCGGGCCTGAACATGATCGGGATGGATGTGGGGTTGCCGCGCAAGCCCTTGGGAGATCTGTCGCCCGAGCTCAAGGTAACGCTGAAGGGGCTGCTTGCTCAACTCGGATTGCTCTAGCTAAGACACTGGGTTGCTACTCGTGAGGAAAGGAACTCTCTATGATCGAGATTGCCGAAGCATTGGGGACACAGATGACGCCTTTGTGGCGCTTGGTCAAGCAGTGTGGCGTCGACCATGTGGTGGGCGGGTTTGACTGGAGCCGGGGGCTCAACGTCGATCGCGAGCATCTGCCCTGGAGTTATATGTCCATGGTGCGCGTCAAAACCGCGTACGAGGACTTTGGCTTCAAATTCGACGTGATCGAGAACCGCCCGCCCCTGGAGAAGGCCAAGCTGGGCCTGCCGGGGCGCGACGAGGAGATCGAGGCCACTATCGACATGATCCGCAACATGGGCGCCCTGGGTATCCCGGTGTGGTGTTACGAATGGATGCCCATCATCAACTGGACGCGCACCTCGGTAAGCGTGCCGGCTCGCGGGGGCGCGCTGGCCACGGCCTTTGACTGGGAGCTGATGCGCGATGCTCCGCTGACCGAATACGGTGTGGTGCCCGCGGAAAAAGTATGGGAAAATCTAAAGTACTTTCTGGAGGCGGTGGTGCCCGAGGCCGAGAAGGCCAATGTCAAGCTGGCGATGCATCCATCCGACCCACCGGTCCAGACGATGCGCGGGATGCCGCTGATCATGAACAGCATCGAGAACTTTCAGAGGCTGTTGGACCTGGTGCCCAGCCCCGTCAACGGGATCACGATGTGCCAGGGCAACTTTACCCTGATGACCGATGACCTGCCGGGGGTGATCCGCTACTTTGGCAAGCAGGGCAAGATCTTTTTCGTGCATTTCCGCGACGTGCGCGGGACGGCGTACAAATTTGTAGAGACGTTCCACGACGAGGGCAAGACGAACATGCTGGAGTGCATGCGCGCCTACCGCGACATCGGCTTCGAGGGGGTGTTGCGGCCCGATCATGTGCCGACTATGGAAGGGGATAGCAACGACAACCCGGCGTACTCCTCGATGGGCCGGCTGTTTGCCATCGGCTATGTGAAGGGCTTGCGCCAGGCCGTCTACGCCGAATAAAGCCCGGCCTCGCGTGCCAGTAACCTGAGGAAGGCCTGCGCTTCCTCAGGTTCCATCTCGTCTTTGATGGAGAGATGGAATCCCTTGCCCCCCAGGGCACGGACGATGCGCAGGGCTCCCTGGGCGGTGACGATGACCTGGCACAGCTTGCCGTGGTCGATGATCCGCTTGAGGACGTCGAGCCATTCCTCGGTTGGAGGGGCGCCGTCTCCGGGCAGCCATTGGATCCCCCGCAGGCGGGGTACGTCCAGGAGCATGTCCAGGTGGGGAAGCTGGCCCGCGCCGTCGAGATGATAGAAGGGGTATTCGAGGTGCTCGCAGCAAGCCACGATGTCGGGCAGGACAAAGCGCTCGAACATGGCGGGAGAGATCATATAGCTAAAGTCCGACTGCAACATGAAACCCGGTCCCGGCGACCACAAGTCGGCCCATTGGGAGCGGCCGGGACAAGCCGGGGCGATGATAGCATCCAACTCGTCATAATAGCGCAAAAAGAGGGGCGTGAGGTCGCCCATGAGGCGATCGACCTGCTCGGGCGTGTCGTAGAGATCCAGCAGCAGGCGCTCGGTGGTGCGCAGTGAGGCAAGGGTATCGAGGTTGCCGACGATGTCGGTAAAGCCTACCTGCACCTGGCCCTCCCAGGCGGTGACCGCGGCGCGGGTGAGTTCTCTCGCGCGGTGCCACCAAGGGTTCGTTTCGTCGTAGGCTGGGCGCAGTTCCTGCAAAGCGCGCAGCTCGGCCGGCGAGAACCAGGTGGTATCCTCCACAGGATGAACCCGAGCGCCCAGGAAGGCCGCGTTGATGCCGGGACCGAGGTTGGGCCGCCACTGTGGAAAGGCATCTCCATAGTAGCGCATGGCTTCCAGATGGGGAGTGACTCGGGCGACGATCTCCTCGGCCGAGACATGCAACGGATAGTTGCTGACGAACTTACATACCGTTGGGTAGCTAACTCCAGCGTCGAGATTCTGCCCGACCAGGCGAACCAAGGGCCGCTCCAGATCGTGAGCCCACCACGAGGCATAGTCGCGCACGACACGAGCCCAATCCTCATGGCCAAAATGCAGGCGAATGGTCATCCTTGTCTCCTGGCGTCGAGATAGCGGGCCAGGCGATCCAGGCCCTCGGTGATGTTCTCCAGCGAATTGGCATAGGAGAAGCGCAGATAGCCCTCCCCATGAGGGCCAAAGTCGATGCCCGGCGTGACCCCTACATGGGCTTTGTCGAGAATGTCAAAGGCCAGAGCGTAGGAATCCGTGGATAGGTGCTTGGCGTTGGCAAAGACGTAAAAGGCGCCTGTGGGTTCCACGGTGATTCCCAAGCCCAGTTCCCGCAGCCGTGTAATCATGTACCGCCTGCGCTGATCGTAGAGCGTCTTCATACGCGCGACATCGTCGCAAGCGGATGATAGCGCCACGACTCCTGCCGCCTGTACGGCCGAATTAGCCGAGATGAAAAAGTTCTGTTCCATCTTTTGGATGGCGCGCATAAACTGGGGAGGGGCGATTAGGTAACCTAGCCGCAGGCCTGTCATGGCGTACAGCTTGGAAAAGCCGTTGAGCACAAAGGCGTGGTCTGTGAACTCGAGGATAGAGTGCTCCTGGCCCTCGTACACCAGGCCATGATAGATCTCGTCCGACACGATGTAGGGCGACATCTCGGCGATGGCGCGCATGCGCTCCGTGGAGAGCAGGTTGCCGGTGGGGTTGGAGGGCGAGTTGATGAATATCGCCCTGGTGCGATCGGTGATGCGCTCGCGAATGGCCTCGGGGCGATACTGGAAGGCATCCTCTTCGTAGACGGGCACCCAGGCCGGGATACCGCCGACAAAGCGGATAAAGTTGGGATAGCAGGCATATCCGGGGTCGGAGAGGATGACCTCATCGCCCGCCTCCAGGAGCGCGCCAAAGATGAGCAGCATGGCGGGCGATGTGCCCGAGGTGATCGCCACCCGGTCGGGCGTCACGGAGACGCCATAGGTGGCGGCATAGTGCTGGCAGATGGCCTCGCGGAGCGTTACGTCGCCCAGGCTGTGGGTATAGTGGGTGCGCCCCGTGTTGATGGCTTGGCACATGGCCTCTTTGACACAGTTGGGCGTGTCAAAGTCGGGTTCGCCCACCTCCAGGTGGATGACCTGGATGCCTTCCCGCTCCATGGCGTGGGCCCGTTCCAGGACATCCATTACCAAGAAGGGGGCCATCTCCGCGACTCGTTTGGCGATCATGGATATTACCTCTCGAAGGCTGTGGATGAGTATAGAGTCGTGGCGGCGGGTGTCAAGAACTTGCCGCGAAGGCGCAAAGGTCGCAAAGGTAAGATGGGGCGGTCTTGTGCGGAATGGTAGGGCTGCCGTTCCATACGGAAGGCTCGCCTCTCGCGTGCCAGGACAGTTGACAAGGGCGGCTGGCGCATGCTAGCATCGGTCGAAAGAGGGGTATCGCGATGTTGGCCTGGAGGCCGAGGAGGTCGAGATGTACGATTTGTTGATCGAGAATGCCAAGATCATCGATGGCCGCGGAAACCCCTGGTACGGGGGGAGCGTTGCCATCGCGGAGGGTAGGATCGCGGCTGTGGGGCGGCTGGTGGAAGGGGAGGCGCGCGAGCGGGTGGATGCGCGGGGCATGTACGCCTGTCCTGGATTCATCGATACCCACACCCATTCGGATTTGAATTATATCATCGACGGTACGGCGCAGGGCAAGGTGCGCCAGGGCGTGACCACCGAGGTCACGGGCAACTGCGGGATGAGCGCGGCCCCTGCGTTGGGGGAGGCGCGTGCGGCCAGCCTGGCGTTCGAGGCGGCGCCCACGTGGACGACCATGGCCGAGTACATGGAGGCTCTCGATACTGTTGCCAAGCCGGTGAACATCGCCCCGCTGGTGGGGCACGGCACGCTGCGCCTGGCCGCTGTGGGACGGGACAACCGTCCGGCGACGGTGGAGGAGATGGCCGCCATGGAGCGGCTTCTGGAGGAGAGCCTGCGGGCGGGTGTGTTCGGGATGTCCACGGGGCTCTATTTTGCGCCGGGGATGTACGCTCCCCGCGATGAGTTGGTGCGCCTGCTGCGCCTCGCAGCGCGCCATGGGACACTCATGGCCAGCCACATTCGCGACGAAGGCACCTACACCGTGGGATTTATCCCGGCGGTGCAGGAGATCATCGACCTGGGGCGGGCGAGCCGCTGCCCGGTGCACTTTTCGCACATGAAGGCGCACGGCCCAGAGGTGTGGGGCACGTCGACCCGTGTGCTAGAGATGATCGAAGCGGCGCGCGACGAGGGGATCGAGGTGAGCCTGGACCAGTATCCCTACGAGGCATCCGGGGGCGGGATGGTGCCCGACTCGCTGCCTCATTCGTTCCAGGCGGGGCGATCGTCCGGCGGCGGGCCAAGCGGTGGCGGGCGTGGATCTGGGACGGCCCGAGGTGCGCGCCGAGCTGCACGATATCGTGGCGGCGAATATCGCGCGGCGGGGTGGGGCGGAGCGGCTATTCGTCTCGTCGTACCCCGCAGAGAATGTCATCGGCAAGAGCATCCATCAGCTCGCGCAAGAGATGGACAGCGACCCAGCCAATGTGGTGATGGATTTGCTGGCCGAAGGGGGCGGAGCCAGGGCGAGTTGGACTTGCTTCTCGATGCATCCCGAGGATGTGGAGCGCTTTATGCGCTATCCGGGCACGATGGTGGGCAGCGACGGATCGGGGCTCTCCACCGAAGGACCGCTCTCGGGCGGGAATCCCCACCCGCGCAACTTTGGCACTTTTGCGCGCATCCTGGGGTATTATGTGCGTGACAGAAAAGTGCTTGGACTAGAGGACGCGGTGCGCAAGATGACCTCGCTGCCGGCGCAGACGTTCGGGATCGCAGGGCGGGGAGCGCTACAGGAAGGGCATTGGGCCGATGTGGTGCTCGTGGATCTACCGCGCGTCACGGATGCGTCGTTCGAGGCCCCGAAGCGCTATGCGCAGGGGATGCCGTATGTGATGGTCAACGGGACCTGGGTGATCCGCGAGGGAGAGTTCACGGGGCGCCTGCCGGGCATGGCCCTGCGACATGGGACGGGGTGAGGGGGAGAGGGGGAGGAATCACGGAGAGCACGGAGAATGCACGGAGGACGCGGAGAGGAGGGATGTGGAGAAGGGGAGAAGGGACGCGCTGGCCCATGGTGAATGGTTAATCTCTGCGCGAGCAGTACATAGAGCTTGCGAGCCGGGGCCGGCGTCGTATAATAGAGTGGTACACCTGTTACGTGGTTTGGGGCGTTTGGAGAGTAGGTCATGTTGAAACCTGAACGACTTGCCTTCGATGAGCTGTGTGATCGCCTGAGCGCGTTCGAGCGCAGATATGGCTATTCGACTATCGAGTTCTATTGCCGGTTTCGTCGCGGCGAATTGGGAGATGATGATGATCTCATGCTCTGGGCGGGCTACTATCATCTGTACTTGACCAGTCTGCCCATCCGCCAGCTCATGCAGCAAGAGGCGCTCTCGGCATGATGGTCGCCGAGTATTTTGCGGGCATCGAACGCGTCCTGCAGCAGGATGCCCACGTGGCACGGATCGGCGAGCCGCTGATCTGTCAGGTATCTGATGACTATAACGGGCTTTTACGTTGTCGAGCCTTTTTCTGGGATGACTCGTACCTCGACATCTATGAGGTGGTGAGCACCGAGCTGGGCTACCCTGTTCGGGTGCACTATGCCTACACTTACCTGCGCGCCGGACAACGCGTTTTCCGATATGATAACGCGCCGCATCATCCCGAAATCGTGACCCACCCGCACCACAAGCACCTGGGACCGGAGGATCGGCTGGCTCCCGCAGACCAGCCCAGGTTGGCCGACCTGCTGAGCGAGATCGAGAAGCAATTGGGGTTGTGAGAGGGTTAGGTGGTGCGGTCGCGGCAGAGCCTGCTCAAGAACTGAGGCTGGGCGGCTGCGGGGGGGTGTCACCCTGAACGGTAGTGAAGGGTCGCCGCGCGGTTGGATAAGGTAGCCGCGGGGGATGCCGCGGCTACGGTGGACTGTGATATCAGGCAAGCCTGGGGGCGGATCCGGACGACCCGGTGGACCCCTGCAGCGTGCCCGGATAGTGAGGATTTCCGGGACCAGGCACGATCTTGGTGGTCGAGGATGTGGCCTGCGCGCTCGGTGGCTCACGATGCTGGCTTTGCGCAGCCTGGAGCTTCGAGCCCTCCAGGGCCTGGAGCTTGACATTGGCGTCCCGCAGCCCGCGATTCACTTGCCGCAGCGCGCGCGCCTGCTGCTGTGCCTGGAGCACCTGAGCTTGCTTGGCGGCCGCCTGCTGTGCCAGCCAGCGCTCCCTGATCTGTAGTCGGCGCTGTTCCTCCTGCAACCAGTCCTGCTCTGGGGCCGATGCCGCCGATGCCGCCGATGCCGTCGTCCGGGGCGTCCGAAGACGCAGCATCCAGAGCGCTGCGCTGACCAGAACCGCCGCCGCAGCACCCATCAGAATCGTCACCATGGTTGCCAGCGTGTTCGAGAGCTTGTTGTAGCGCTCTAGCTTGGCCTCGTGTTCGGCCACGATCTGGCGCTGCGCCTCCAACTCCCGCGCCGCTTGTGTCTGGCGTTCCTGCCTAAGGCGCTCCTCTAGGTCCACGTTCTCGATCCACTTGCGCTGGGCATCGGCTTGCATGCTCGCCGCTTCGGCGAGGGTCTTGTTAGCTTGGGCGCTGGTCATTGGGCTCATCAGGTCCGACTGGGTGAGCCCTAACACGCTCCCGCCGATCATCAGGGCCACAAGCATCATACGTGTCAACCAGATCGTCGCACTGCCTACCATGGTGTTCCCTCCCCGCCTAGACGTTTACCATCCCCCGGACGACCCACTCCACACGCTTCGCATCTGAGCTCATTGTAGCTCACTTATCTAAGAGGGTCGTGATCTTATATTGACTTCAAGGAAACGAGAGGATCACAGGTAAGTGACAAACTTGAGGGGATAACGAGCAAGGTGGCAGATGGCGGGGTATGGCGCTACAGGTGTGACTCTGCTCGGCTTACAACAACGTTACTCCCTCGTGGCGCAACAGCCAGGCTTTGCGCCAGAGGCCGCCCCCGTACCCACGGAAATCGCCCGCGCTGCCGATGACGCGGTGACAGGGCACGATGATGGAGATCGGGTTGCGCCCGACGGCTCGGCCCACGGCGCGGGCAGCCCGTGGCTGGCCGATCGCCGCGGCGACACCCTTGTAGGTTTCGGTCTGCCCACAAGGGATCTCCAACAGTCGAGCCCACACCTGTCGCTGGAAGGGAGTGCCTTGCAGGCTGATGGGGAGATCGAACGATAGCCGGGTCCCGGCAAAGTATTGTGTAAGCTGCTCGATGGCGGCCTCGATCAGAGGCGTCGCTGCAAGAGTGTGCGAACGCTGGTCGACAAAGTACAGTGTGGCGATCGCGTCGGCCGTGGCGCCGATCTCGATAGCGCCGATGGGAGACTCATAGTAGCCGATGCCGACCAGGTCAGTGCGCATAGGGTTTTGCTCCTGGTATGGTGAGGCAGGCCGTACGACTTTACATTGTAGGCCGTGCGACGCAGAATGTCGACAGCGCCATGTCGCCCGCTGTGATGGGCGTGCCAGCCCTGGGACTTTCCAGCCAGGGCTGGCTTGTACGCGCTACGGAAGAAGAGCGCGGTAGGAAACCGCGCCTACAGCCTCGTCGCCTACCTGAACTCGAAATACCCGGTGCGGTGCTGATCGATCAGTTCCCAGTTGTACTGCACGCCCAGGCCGGGGCCCTCGGGCACGGGTACGCAGCCCTGGGCATCGACGGCATCCAGACCATCCCGGTAGTCGGAGGCGTAGATGACATTTAGCGCGTATTCTACTTTGGGGTGGACCAGGGCCATCTCATAGTAGTTGGAGTTGCGCAGGGAGGCCATCAGGTGCCGCTGGGCGGGGCCGGGGGCATGGACTTCGGCGTCGACGCCGAACCCTTCGGCGATGTGGGCGATCTTGATCGCGCCGGTGATGCCGCAGTCGTACACGGGGTCCACGCGCAGGAAATCGGTGGCTTCGGCGATGAGGAAATCGGCCTTGGGCTCCACACCGCGCACGTGCTCGCATTGCAAAAGAGGGGTCTTGATCAGCTGGCGCAGCTTGCGGTGAGCGTACTGCGAGACGCCGCCATCCTTGAAGGGATCCTCTAGCCAGAGGAAGCCAGCCTCGTCGCAGGCCCGGCCCACCTTGAGGGCGTCGGCAAAGGTGTTGTACTCGCAGGCGGGATCGATCAGCAGATCCATCTTTTTCCCCACGCGCTGACCGACCGCTAGGACCGTGGCCACTTCCTGGGAGATGGGCGCGTCGCTCCAACCGTGAATCTTGAAAGCGGGATAGCCCATGGCCAGGGACTGCTCGGCAAAATCGGCGTAGGCCTCGGGGCTGCTGAGGCCATCGGGCTGGTGGTCGCCGTGGTACGTGCTGGCGTAGGAAGGCAGCTTCTGGCGGTAGCCACCCAGAAGCCGGTAGATGGGGCAATCGTAGTACTTGCCCGCCAGGTCCCAGAGCGCGATATCCACCAAGCCCATACTCATCTTGTCGTACTTGCGCAGGCCGCGCTTGATGTCGTTATACAGACGCTCGCGCTCCAGAGCGTTCTTGCCGATGAGGTACTGGCCGTACATGCGTATTTCGCCCGCTTCCACGGGGCCGCCGCCCACGAACTCGCCGGTAAGGCCCTCGGTGGTCCTGATGCGCAGGGCGTGGCTAGTGTGGCGGGCACGAGCGCCCGGCTCGTAAACGGAGTTGAAGCCATTGGCGTCGCGGCCGAGATTGGTGGTCTCGAGCCAGAACTCGTGGATCTCGACAGCAGTGATCGTGAGATTATCTTTCATGGGGACTCCTTTCGATTGGCTTGGCGGTATTGTACTACCAAGCGACGAAAAAAGGTGAACTTGAACTACATGGCGCACTGTGCTAGAATCAGTGCGCTAGAACTGGCTGTGCTGCAAGGCCCGCTTCGTGCCCAGGCTATTATTGCTCAATTCTGGGGCTGTTCCACGTTGGCGCGGACCAATCCAGGCGAAGGGTGGAGATGTGATGAGCATCCGTATCCTGATCGTAGATGATCATGGCGTGGTTAGAGAGGGGCTCAAGATGTACCTGGCGCTGGACGCTGAGCTCGAGGTCGTGGGCGAAGCGAGGGATGGCGAAGAGGCCGTGCGGCTGGCTCACCGGCTAAGGCCGGACGTGGTTTTGATGGACCTGCTCATGCCGGTGATGGACGGCAACAAGGCCACAGAGATCATCCGCCGCGAGGATCCCGACACAGAAGTGATTGCCCTGACCAGCGTGCTGGATGATGGCGCGGTCATTGGAGCGATGCGCGCAGGAGCCATTGGCTATCTGCTCAAGGACACGCGTGCAGAGGAACTATGCCAGGCCATCAAGGCAGCCGCCAACGGGCAGGTTTGGCTGGCCCCACAGGCCATGGCTCGCCTGGTGCGTGAGGTTCAGCTCCCCTCAAGCCCTGAGAAACTCACAGACCGTGAGACCGAGGTACTGCGCTTGTTGGCACAAGGCAAGGCGAACAAGGAGATTGGCACAGAGCTGTTCATCGGTGAGAGAACGGTCAAGACCCACGTGAGCAGCATCTTGAGCAAACTCGGGGTGTCCAGTCGCACCCAGGCGGCGATCTATGCCTTGCGTATAGGCCTCGTGTCATCAGGCGATGCCGGCGCTCTTCAATGAACGAGGCAGCCATGGCAAGCCCAGAGCTAGTGTTCGCTGGCGCCTCAGCGGCTTATCTGGCTGCCATCCTCGATACCTCTCATGATGGCGTCATCGCCATCGACCAAGGGCAGCGAATCCTCCTCTTCAACCGTGCGGCGGAGCAGATCTTTGGCTATAGGGCTCAGGAGGTCCTTGGCCAGCCATTGCAGAGCCTGATATCCCCTGACTTGGTCGGGCCGCATGGTGAAACGGGTGCTAGCCTGGGCCATGAGACGGAGGCCTCGCCGGCTGGCGGCGATCACGCCATCGTCTCCTTGCGGCGCAGAGACGGCACCCTATTTCACGCTGAGGTCAATGTGGCCAAGGTTGCGCACGGCCAGGAGACGGGAACGATTGTCAGCGTGCGCGATATCTCCCTGCGCCGCCAGTCCGGGGAGGCCCTGCGGGAGAGCGAGGAACGCTTCAGCCGCCTCTTTCGGCATGCGGCTTTGGGCATGGCATTGGTGGGGACCGATGGGTGCTTTCTCCAAGTTAACCCCGCTCTGTGCCAGATGCTGGGCTACTCTGAGCAAGAGTTGCTGTCTCACACCTTTGGGGAATTGACCTTTCTTGAGGACCTGGATGTCGGCGTGGGGCTATTTCGCGATCTGGTGTCTGGCAAGCGGGACCACGGGTGGATGGAGAAGCGCTATGTGCACAAGGATGGACATACCATCTGGGCGTTGCTGAGCACGGCGGCTGTGCACGGCTCCCAGGGCAATACCCTGTATCTCGTTTCACAGCTTCAAGACATCTCGGAGCGCAAAGCAGCCGAAGCCAGGTTGGTGGAGAAGGAAGCTCAGTATCGCGGCGTTTTCGAGGCGAGCAGCGATGGCTTGCTGATTATTAGCCTGGATGGGCGCATCGTGGAGGCCAACCCCGCGGCCTGCAGGCTGTACGGCTACACCCACAGCGACCTGGTCAACATGCCCGTAACCGAGCTCATCCAACCAGATTACCGCTCTCGTTTCACCGACATGCTGGGCCAGGTGACAAAAGGGCAAAGCTTTTTCAGCCATGCCGTGGATCGCAAGAAGGATGGTTCCACCTTTTACGTGGAAGTACACGGGAGCAGTTTCATCTATGCTGGGCGGCCACATCTGCTTTCCATGGTGCGCGATGTCACGGAGCGGGTTCGTTCGGTACAATTGCTCGAGCAACGAGTGGCCGAAAGGACCCACGAGCTATCGACACTGCTGGCCGTCTCACACAATATCGCTGCTACGCTGGACCTGGGAACGCTCCTCGATCTGATCCTGGATCAACTGAGAACCATTGTGGATCACGATAGCGCGATCCTTTTCTCGCTGGAGGAGGGGCACCCGGTGGCGCTCCGATATCGAGGTCTGGATCCTCAGGAGCAAGCGCAACAGGAGCACCTTCTGATTGCCCAAACGGTGGCCGAGCAAAGGGCCCCGTGGCCTAGGGAACCCATCATCATCGGCGATCTGCTGGGGGAGGATGTAATGGCCCTGGCGGTACGGAAGGCCTTGGGCCAGCCAGGTCATGGATCATTGGCACATGCGCGCTCGTGGATGGTTGTCCCGCTAACTGTGAAAGAGCGAACCATCGGCATCTTGTCCCTGGCGCGCAAGCAGCCGCTCTTTTATACCGCGGATCACGCCAGGCTGGCTTTGGCCATCGCGAGCCAGGCGGCCAGCGCCATAGAGAATGCCCGGCTGTATGAGCAAGGGCAGCGCCTGGCGGCCATGGAGGAAAGGCAACGACTGGCCCGTGAGCTGCACGATTCCGTCTCCCAGGCGCTCTATGGTATCAGCTTGGCGGCGCACACGGTGCAAGGCCTGTTGCAACGTGGCTCATCTCAGGCAGGGGAGCCGCTCGACTATTTGCTGCGCCTGGCCGATGCCGCACTGGCCGAGATGCGCGCCCTGATCTTTGAGCTGAGGCCCGATTCGCTGGAAAAAGAGGGCCTGGTGTCGGCCCTGAACAAACATGTAGCGGCCATCCATGCGCGACATGGCCTGGTGGTGGAAGCGGACCTGTGCGAGGAGCCTGATCTCCCGTTTCCGGTCAAGGAGGCGCTGTACCGTGTCGCGCAAGAGGCGCTCAACAATGCTGTCAAGCATGCTCGCGCCAGCCGTCTGGAGGTGCGACTGAGCGTTGCAGCGGGCCAGATTGCGCTCTCGGTGCGAGACAACGGTATTGGCTTTGACCCCCATGGTGAATACCCCGGCCACATGGGTCTATACTCCATGCGGGAGCGGATAGAGAAGATGAACGGGGTGCTTCGCATCGAAAGCGCACCCGAGCAAGGCAGCGTCATCGAGGCGAGCATCCTGGTAGGTGAGCTCCAGGGATAAGCCGAGCGCAGCCAAGCCCCGGATCCGCCTCTGGGTGAGGCTCCATCGGGTACCCAGCATGCGGCACGGGGCGTGTCTCAACCGTTAGGTGTCCCTCGATTTTGGGGCCAGGTTGTGGTTTACGCGGAACAGGTTGGACGGGTCGTACTTGGTCTTGACCTCCACCAGCCGCTCGTAGTTGCCGCCATAGATGTCGCGCACCAAGCGCTCGCCCCCCTCACCGAAACCGGCAAAGTTCTGGTACAGACCACCCGATGAATAAGGTTGCAGACTGGCGATCAGGTCGCGGCTCCAAGTGATGTTCGCTTCCGAGCGGGTAGGGCCATCCCAGTTGGCCTCCGTGGCCACCAACACCTGGTTATGACGGTGCCAGACGGCCGTGGCATCCGGCGCGACGCGGCTCACCGCACCGCCGAGAAACCAGATATCCACGTTCGACTTGGCGGAGGGACGATCCACCCCTCGAGCGACAATGACATCGACAGCCTCATCGCTCAGCGTGTCCAGGTAGATCGATTTCCAGTAGTAGAGCATGCCATTGGGATAATCCTCGTCAAAGAAGGTCTGCGTCTCGGTAAATGGGGTTGGCCCAGCGACCTCGGCCATGGGCCTGCCGAACCCGCGCAAGCGCCCGACGATGCGCTCCCCTTCCTCCAAGGGCCCACTGTGGACCGCAATAAGAGCCACGACCGGTTCGCCCGCACTACCGGGCGGGAAGATGGGCGCCTCGGTGGCGCTCCACAGCGTGGCGATCATGCCCAGCTCTTCGGGTGCGTCGGCCATAAACTCGCGGGCGAAGCGGATGG
>CAYQDH010000070.1:0-14474 GCA_964416075.1 uncultured Anaerolineales bacterium
TTTCGGGTGGTCGTGAACGTCCATGGTGAAGTGGTCCAAGTCATGTACCCCAGTCAGGCTGATGAAGACGGCGAGTAGATAATAGGAGCGTACGCTATCTCGGGAACGTACGCTCCGCCTCTATGGTCCCTCCGTGAAACCCTACCAGTCGATGGCTGATCCATCGTCCGGATGATATGTCATCGCGTTGCGCCACTCGTGGCCGATCTTGTCGACCATCGCCTCATCGTCCAGCTCGATACCGAGGCCCGGCTTGGTAGGCAGGTCGACAAACCCTTCCTTTAGCACAAAGGGCTCCTTGAGATACCCCTCGCCCAACGAGGCGTGCTCCTGGGCGACAAAGTTGGGGATGCAGGCATCGAGTTGGATACAGGCTGCCAGCGCGATGGGCCCCAGGGGGCAGTGGGGAGCGATCGCGGCATAGTAGGCCTCTGCCATACCAGCGATGATCCGTGCCTCAAAGATTCCACCACAGTGGGCGAGGTCAGGCTGCAGAATGGCTGCCGCGCCTTTTTCCAGCACCTCACGGAAGCCCCACTTGGTGAACAGCCGCTCGCCCGTCGCGATGGGCAGATGGGTCTTGCGAGCCAAGTCAGCCAAGACATCCACATTCTGGGCCTGCACAGGCTCTTCGATGAACATCGGCTGATAAGGCTCCAGCGCTTTGATCAGCAGAGACGAAGTCTGTGGGGAAACAGCGCCATGAAAATCCACAGCGATATCGATATCCTTGCCCACCGCCTCACGCATGGCGGCCATGAATTCCACCGCCCGATCGACGAAGCCGGGCGTCTCGATGATGCGCGCAGGCCTTCCCCCACGGATGCCCGTTTTGAGTGCCGTGAACCCCCGGGCAACACGTTCACGAGCATTGCTAACCGCCTCGTCGAGGGTTCGTCCGCCGGTCCCCGAATACATACGGATACGATCCCGCGTGGGCCCGCCAAGAAGCTTGTACACAGGCAGCCCGACGGCTTTGCCAGCGAGGTCCCACAGGGCATGCTCCACGCCAGAGAGAGCGCTGCATAGGATGGGCCCGCCACGGTAAAAAGCATGCTTGTACATTGACTGCCAATGATGCACCACCCGCGTGGGATCCTGGCCGATGAGATAGGGCTCGAGCTCTTTGACGGCCGTAGCCACGGTGAGCGCCCTACCCTCCAGGATGGGCTCACCCAGGCCAATCAGTCCCTCATCTGTGTGCATCTTGAGGAATAGCCAACGTGGCTTGACCAAAAAGGTCTCGATCTCGGTGATACGCATCGTCTTGTCCTCCACCTGTTGTCGAATTGGATAGACACGCGCCTCAGTCCTGCCTAGATCACGCATGCCCGTCACAGGACAGTATACGCGATACCACACTGACTGAGCAAGGGAAACGTCATACCTTCGCACAGTAGAGGTCCGAACCGCTGGCACAGGGTGGCCATCAGGACAGCCCCCTGCACGGTTTTGCGCCGCCCCTTTTTCGTGTTATCATCGGTCTTAGTCTGTGAGGTTTGTAAATGACCACAGTTCAGTCATCCCAAGTGATTGTCATCGGCGGCGGGCTGGCAGGCAGTGAGGCCGCCTGGCAAGTGGCCCAGCGTGGTGTGCCAGTGACCCTCTATGAGATGCGTCCCAAGCATAGCACCCCTGCACACCGGACGGATCTCCTGGCCGAATTGGTGTGCAGTAACTCCATGGGTTCCGACCTGCCCGATCGAGCCCCTGGCATGCTCAAGCACGAGTTGCGCCGCCTAGGATCGCTCATTTTGCGCTGCGCCAAAAGTGCAGTTGTGCCTGCAGGGGGCGCCCTGGCCGTGGATCGGCAAGGATTTGCTCGAGCGGTCACAGCGGCTATCGTAAGCCATCCTCTGATCCACCTGGTGCGCGAGGAGGGTTCCCAACTCCCCAATGATGGTATTGTCATCGTCGCCACGGGCCCTCTGACTTCCGATAGCCTAACTAGCGAGATCGCTGCACTGTCGGGGCAAGAGCATCTCTACTTCTATGACGCCATGGCGCCCATCGTCACCCTGGAGTCGATCGATAGCACCAAGGTTTTTCGCGCCTCCCGCTATGGCCACGGGGAAGCGGATTACATCAACTGCCCACTCACTCGCGAGGAGTATGATCGTTTCCTGGCAGCCTTGCTTGCTGCGGATACCGCCCACTTGCGCAGCTACGAGCAGGAGGATCCACGCTTTTTCGAGGCTTGCCTGCCCGTGGAAGTGTTGGCCGCTCGTGGATACCAGGCCCTTGCCTACGGTCCTCTCAAGCCGGCGGGCCTGCGCGATCCTCAGACAGGTCAGCGCCCCTTTGCGGTGGTGCAGCTGCGGCAAGATGACCTGGCTGGGACGCTCTATAATCTAGTGGGCTTTCAGACTAACCTACGATGGTCGGAGCAAAAACGGGTCTTCTCTCTCATTCCCGGCCTGGAGCACGCAGAATGGGTGCGTTTTGGGCAAATGCACCGCAATACCTTTATCAATTCTCCAGCCCTGCTGCAGGCGACTCTGCGATTCCGCAGTGAGCCGGAAGACTCGGGGCGATCACTGTATTTTGCCGGACAGATAGTGGGCACCGAAGGCTATATGGGGTCCACAGCCAGTGGCTTGGCAGCCGGTATCAACGCCGCGCGACGGATTCTGGGTCGTCCGGAGGTAGAGTTTCCACCCACCACCATGATCGGCGCGCTGCTGCGTTACGTTTCGGTCCCCCAGAGCACATCATTCCAGCCTATGAAGGCGAACTTTGCTCTGCTAGCCCCTCTGGACCCGCCTGTGCCCAAAAAGCGACCCCGGTACCAGGCGTTCGCGGAACGTTCGCAGCGCGACTTGGAATCCCTGATCGAATCGACGTCTCTACTAGAAGACCTGGTCACACGATCATGGTGACGCGAGGCTGGAGTAAATCCATGAAAAGAGCCATCCTGGCGATCCTTCTGGCCACGCTGGTTTTCGGCGCCATCGCCTGCGGACCCTCGGAGAGAGGTTTCAGTGGCAAGCGCGCTCTATCGTGGGTGGAGGCACAGGTGAACCTGGGGCCCAGGCCCACGGGAAGCGAGGCCAACCGCAAGACCGCTGAGCTCATCGCCCAGACCCTGCAACGCAACGGCTGGCGCGTCGAGACCCAGGAATTCGCTTACAATGGTCTACGTGTTCGGAACGTGATAGGCAAAAAGGGGCAAGGGCCAGTCATCATCCTGGGCGCCCACTATGACACGCGGCCCCAAGCGGACAGGGACCCCACAGATCGCTCGCAGCCCGTCATGGGCGCCAATGATGGCGGCAGCGGCACGGCTGTGTTGTTGGAACTGAGCCGGGTACTGGATGAAAAAGCTACACAGCAAGCGGAGATCTGGCTGGCTTTCTTCGATGCCGAAGACCACGGAGATATCCAAGGCTGGCCGTGGAGCGTAGGTGCAAGCCGGGTGGCCGACTCGTTGACCGTGCGCCCCGAGTATGTTATCGTCGTTGATATGGTCGGCGACCAAGATCAACGCATATACTACGAATGGACCTCGTCGTTGTGGGTGCAGGAAAAGATTTGGGGTACTGCTGCCCAACTCGGCTATAGCGAGCATTTTATCCCTAGTCACCGCTATTCCATCCTCGATGATCACACGCCCTTTATAACATGGGGTCTGCCCGCCGCGGTCGTCATCGATCTCGACTATCCATACTGGCACACTACCCGGGACACGCTGGATAAGATCAGCACGGACAGCTTGCAGCGGGTGGGGGATGTCATGGAGACGTTGCTGGAAGAGGACCCTCTAAACAAGAGCGGTCTCGAAAATGCGAAAACCGAGAGCTACCCCAAATAGGAGGCCGTCGTGAAGATCGCAGATCGCGTGGCGAACCTTCCACCATACGTATTTGCCACCGTGGAAAAGAGAATTGCCGATGCCAAAGCCAGAGGCGTCGATGTCATCAACCTGGGGATCGGCAGCCCGGATCTCGCCCCACCGCAGTTCATCATCGACGAACTCCATCGCTCCGCTCTGCGTGCAGATGCGCATGGATACTCCGGCTACTATGGCACCCCGGCATTGCGCCAGGCCATCGCCAGCTATTACCAAAAGCGTTTCGGGGTGACCCTCGATCCGGATACGGAGATATTGCCACTCATCGGCTCCAAAGAAGGCCTGGCCAACATGGCCCTTGCCTTTGTCGATGCGGGAGATATCGCTTTGGCTACAGACCCGGGATACCCTACCTATCGCATGGGCGCCCTGATGGCGGGTGGCCAGTTCTATGCCGTGCCTCTCCGCGAGGAAAACGATTACCTGGTGGATTTTGAGGATGTCCCCGAGGATGTCGCTGCCAGCGCAACCATCCTCTGGCTGAATTATCCAAACAATCCCACGGGGGCGGCGGCCCCGAAAGAGTTCTTGGCCAGAGCGGTGGCATTCGCACGGGAGTATGACATCCTGATCTGCTATGACAATCCCTACTGCGAGATCACATTCGATGGCTATGTCGCCCCCAGCATCCTGGAGGTTCCGGGGGCCAAAGAGGTAGCCATCGAGTTCAACTCGCTGTCCAAGTCCTACAATATGGCGGGATGGCGCGTGGGCATGGCGGTGGGCCATCCCCAAGCCATTCAGGCCCTCACCACCATCAAGACGAATATCGATTCCGGTATCTTTAGACCGATCCAGGATGCAGCCACAGTGGCCTTGAATGGGGATCAGGGCTGGTTGGCCGAGCGAAACCTGGTCTATGAGCACCGCCGTGATATCATCCTGGGCTGGCTGCCCGGACTGGGCATGTCCGCCCGCGCGCCCAGAGGCGCCCTCTATGTGTGGGCCAAGGTGCCCCATGGGATGAACTGTGAACAGTTGGCCCTGCAATTATTGGAGAGCACCGGTGTATGGCTGACACCGGGCACAGCATTTGGCCAGTACGGAGATGGCTACATGCGCATCTCGCTGTGCCTATCGGAAGAACGCCTCAGAGAGGCAGGAGACAGGCTATCAAGAGCTCAATTCTAGACGAACACTCCGCTTACGTTACGAACACTCGTGAACGCGCATTCATAGTCGGCGTGCGCGTGCGTGGTCAGACAGAAGCCTTCGATCTCCAAGATTCCCTTGATGAGTTGGCGCAACTCGCTGAGACGGCAGGGATGCAAGTCGTCGGCAGAACGCACCAGAATCTGGAGAGCATCAACGCGGCCACCTACATCGGTTCCGGCAAGGTTGCGGAGTTGGGCCAGCTGAGCAAAGAACTGAAGCTGGACGTCATCCTCTTTGACGATGAACTCTCCCCAGCCCAATTGCGCAATCTCGAGAACCACCTCGAGATCAAGATAGTAGACCGCACAGCCCTGATCCTGGACATCTTTGCCCAACATGCCCGTACCCGGGAAGGCGCACTACAGGTGGAGTTGGCGCAATACAGCTACCGCTTGCCGCGACTGACTCGACAGTGGACCCACCTTTCGCGCCAAGCAGTAGGCGGCGTGGGCCTCAGGGGTCCCGGCGAGACTCAGCTCGAAGTGGACCGCCGCGAGATCGGCCGCCGTATGACGCATCTACGCCAGGAGTTGGAGCAGGTGCGCCAGCAGCGAAGCTTGCAGCGCCGGCGACGTCGCCGCACGGGCATGGCCGTGATCTCCATCGTCGGATATACTAATGCCGGCAAATCAACCCTCCTCAACTGGCTTACCGATGCCGGCGTTCTGACAGAAGACAAGCTTTTCGCTACCCTCGATCCCACCACACGGCGCGTCGATCTCCCCAGTGGCAAGGAAGTGCTTTTCACCGATACAGTAGGATTCATCCAAAAGCTCCCCACTCAGTTGGTGGCCGCCTTCCGCGCTACGCTGGAAGAGGTCAACGAAGCGGATGTCCTAATACACGTTACGGACGTCAGCGATCGGAACGTCCTGCAAAAGGTGGAAGCCGTCGAGGGGGTCCTCAAAGAGATCGAGGTAGCAGGCAAGCCCACCATACTGGCTCTCAACAAAGTGGACCTGGTCGATCCCGATACCGACATGGCTGCGAGTGGAAACCAGTTCGTGACGCGTCACAGCGTCTTGGACCAACTGTCCGCTCGATATGACCATATTGTCTCTATTTCTGCACAACAAGGGGTGGGCATCGAGGAGCTCTTGAGCACGGTCGAAGCAATCCTCACCGAAGAGATGGTCGAGCTAGAGGCTGTGCTCCCTTACCAGGCAAGCGACATCCTCAACCTATGGCACAAACAAGGGATCGTCACTGCGCAAAGCTTTCGAGCTCGGGGTGTAGAGGTACGCGGCAAGCTGCCCAAGTGGTTGGTTGGCCTGATAGAGGAGGCTGCGCTGCCCACTCAGCGCAACACAAAGGCCAAGGCTCCAAGCGAATCAAATCCGCTTGCGGATTAGGGATATTTGGGATTAGGATTTGGGATAACCCATGACTCGAGGAACTGGGCTAAAAATGGGGATGTCCTTCTCCCGCACGGACAGAGCACCCTGCGAGCACAGGCGCTCTATTTGCCTCCGTAGGTAGAACACCTTGCCTGCGTAGCTGCTTTATTTACGGACGTAATAGGTCCCCTTTTTGTCCCCGATCTTGAGCAACAGCCCCTTTTCTACAAGATCTCTCAAGTCGAGGCGCAAAGTCTCGGATGTCACATCCGGACTCAGGTCTCGGTACTGACTATTGGTGATACGGTCGTTCTTCTCCAGAAATCGCAGCACCTTCATCTGCCGGGGGTTTATGTCCGCGCCATACTGTGCGGCGACCCAGTCAACGCGATTGTGCAATATCACCGTAAAGTTGCGCCCTGTGTCCCGGAATTCGGGATCGGGGTGATGCTCCCGTCTCATGGCGCCATAGATGATATCGACACCCTGCCCCAATTCCTCAATATAGCCCCAGTAAAAGAGCCCACGCACAAGGCGGGGGTTGCGCGAATAGTGCTCGTCGAGAATATTGTCCAGCGTAATATGGCCGGGCAACCCACCCGGCGACATGATTTCCATTCGGTCGTCGAATAGGCGAATCTCCACATATTGCCCAGAGACACCATAGTCGCGATGACAAATGGCATTTACCAGGGCTTCGCGCACCGCCTGAGGCGGATAGACGAACTTTTCCCTGCGCTCAAGGCCGCTAACGGTGGATTCCTGGTTGATCTCCTCGAACAAAACCTCCCAGGCACGCTCGACTTGTCGCGCCAGCGGCCCCTCCACATCGACCCGGCGCGAATAGCGCTCTGCGCCGATGGCTGCCTCGTGCACACTGGTCCCCTTGTAGCGCACCAAGACGATGCGCGCCTGAGGCAGGAAGCGTTGTGGATTCCGCCCAAAGAGCAGCAGTCCTACGGTGGTGGGCGCCTCCTGCGCGCTGACCGCGCCAGCATCGCGCAAAAGCTCCTGGTGGGTAAGCGTCTCACCTCGAGGCCCTCGCGCCGTGCGCTTGCGCTGGTATTCCTCAACCAGGGCTTCGTCGAGATCCCCCAGGCTTGCGCCGGGTATGACTTCATCCTCAAAGTTCCTCACTGCCCGATCCACCTCGTCCTTGGCCACCTGTTCGGGACTGAGATGTATATTAAGTTTGCCTGAGCGAACAAAGACGCCGCGACCCTCCACACTGAGTCGGTAGGGCGCATGCTCCACCGTGATCGTGGTAATCTGACCGCCGCTTACCTGCTCGTGATGTAACCGAAGTAGCTCCTCCGCCGGGAAACGCGGCACACACATCTGTACGGCACGGGCGATGATCGGCTCCAGATAATCACACACATCCGGGGAGATATACCCCTGGTCGTTCATTCCCACCACAACCGTGCCGCCAACCGAGTTCGCAAAGGCCACGATCTGCTCGGCCAGTTTGCCGGCTTCGGGCTCGAGCATGAACTCGAGCATGGGGCCCGGCCCCGAAGAGAGAAGGACGTTAACTGTGCTCCGCTCTAAAGTATTCATCACGTCTCACTCTGGGCGCGGCCCAGTTACAGCACGATGGGAAATGGATAGGTCACCATCCACACCCCATCCTGGCGTCGCACCTCTACAATCACATGGCTCTGACCCGTTGACCCTCCAATGGACGAATGGAGAGTGACGCTATAATAGCGCGCATTGTGCACTTCGCAAAGCTTTTCGACTTTGATCATCGTAAAGGGTACTTGGCGATCGCCGGTCAATCTCTGCAGCTGGGTGACGAACTCGCGCTCGGTGATCGGCCGGCCATAGATATCGGTGAGCCGGTCCTTGGCCGTGAGCCGGTATACTTCTCCATAGTTGCCTTGCGCCAATGTGCTAAAGTAACTCTGTACCGCCTTGGTAGGGGTAAATCCAATTCTGTCCTTGTAATAGTCGTACAACTGGTAGCCCACTACACCAAGGACCACCAAGATGAGGATGATGCCTACAGCGCGGGCTATAATGGCGTAACGTTTTGCTTTGCCATGCATCGGTGAATCGAAACCCCTTGTTCTAGACTAATCTAGCCGACCACGTTGGAATGGGATGGGCCACGACAAACAAACGTCATCGGCTCACCCGGCTTTATCCCCCCGCGTTCGGCGCGGGGTCTGGGTTACCACTGGGCGCCGGGTGCGGCGTGACGTGTCCTTGGGCGCCTCGGCGGCAGGCTGTTGTTCCACCGGCGCCTCGGTTGGCTTACTCGTCGAGCGCGCGCCGTTCTTAGCCCCCTTGGCAGTAGCGGGTGCGGACTCGGTAGGTTGCGGCTCCGTTTTGCTCCGAGACCGAGCGCCACCTGCGCGTTCTTTTGTAACCACCGGCTTGGTCTCGGACGGCACCTCGGGCTGAGCGGCAGCACGGGACTTGCGTCCTGCAGTATCCTTCTTGGCGCCAGCCTTGGCCTCCGTCGACGGAAGCTCGTGCTCTGTCTTTGGGCGTGGGCGGCCAGTGGCCTGCTTGCTGACAGCAGGCTTGGCCTGATCTGGGTCTGACTTGGCCGTTGTGCCCTGGTCGGGAGCTGATTTGCCCCGCCTGGAACCCGCAGCCCGCTGTTGAGGCCCTGAAGATGTCCCGCCATTATCGGGAGGAATAGCCGCGCTAACCTTAGCAGGAGGAGACTCTCGTTTACGCGCTGGCGCCTTGGCGGGCTCGCTGCCCGGCTTGGCCGCAACCTGGGGCACCATCACCGCGGCAACCCGATCGTTCCCAACGGCCACCACGGCCCCCCGACCGCTCTTGGTAACCAGGCGGCCCCAGCTGCCCCTGTCCAACTGAGGAACATCACCTGCCCGTACCGACAGAGCCGAGCCTGTGACTGTGCTAAAGACCACCCTTTGATCGCCCATCACGGCGACCACGCCAACTACGGGGCCGGTACTTGCGCTCTTGCTCACGTCCAGGGCGAATACGCCCTGGCCCCCACGCCCTTGCACCGGGAATTCGGAGAGCGGAGTGCGTTTGGCGTAGCCCTGCGCTGTGACGAGCAGCAACTCGGCCGATTCTTGAGCCACAACCAGCGCCACAACCTTTTCATCGTCCTTGAGGGTGATGCCTCGCATCCCAGCAGCCGAGCGCCCCTGCGGGCGCACCGTGTTCTCCTGGAAGCGAATCGCTTTACCCTGTTGGGTGATCAGCAAGAGGTCGTCTTCGCCCCCCGTAATGGCCGCCCCCACCAGGCCATCCGTGCCCTCCAGGCCGATGATCTGAAGGCCCGAGCTGGTGGCGGACGCCGCTTCACCAAGCGTCAGCCTCTTGATCTTGCCTTCACGCGTGGCCAAGCTGAGAAAACGTTCTCCTCCGGATTCTTCCACCGGAAGGACTGCCACCACATGTTCTTGTGACGGAAGATGGATCAGGTTGGCCAAATGCTGCCCACCCTGCTGCGACCCGTCGGGCACTTGGTGCGCTGCTAATCCAAAGGCGCGGCCTTGATCGGTAACAAACAAGATCATCTCGCGCGAATGGACCTGCCGGACAGCTTGGACAGCCAAACCACCCTGCGTTGTGCCGGCGGGGGAAAGCATGATGCCGCCATTCGAGGATCGCTCATAGAACGTAGCTAGCGGCAACCGCAGCACGGTCCCATCGTAGGCCAATGCAACGACCAGGTCTTCATCGGGCAAGAGGTCCTCCGGGCGGAACTCTTTCTCTACCATCTCGGCGCTCAACCTTGTACGGCGCGGATCACCAAAGCGTTGCTTGAGGTCGAGCAATTCCTCCTTGATGAGCTTGAGAATCTTGCTCTTGCTGCCAAGAAGGTCGCGCAAATAGTCGATTCGCTTTAGAACCTCCTGGTATTCTTCCTCGATCTTGCGCCGTTCGAGCGCTGCAAGCCTTCGTAACTGCATATCCAGGATGGCACGTGCCTGAACCTCGTCCAATTTGAACTTGGCCATGAGATTCTGTTGCGCTGTTTCCGCCGTTCGCGACCGGCGAATGGTATCGATCACCTCATCGAGATGATCCAGCGCGGTGATCAACCCTTGCAGGATGTGGGCGCGGGCCAGAGCCCTGTCCAACTCGTACTGCGTCCGGCGAACCAGCACATCGTGGCGATGATCGATGGTGTAGGCTAAGATGCGCTTAAGGGGAAGCACGCGCGGCTCCCCATCTACGAGGGCCAGCATATTAACCCCGAAAGTGCCCTGCATCTGGGTCTGCCTCAGCAACTGGCTCAGCAGGGGCGCTGCATCCTGGCCACGCTTGAGTTCGATCACCACACGCATCCCACTGCGACGATCAGATTCATCCCGTATATCGCTGATCCCCTCCAGGCGCCCATCGCGCACCAACTCGGCGATGCGCTCGATGAGACCCGACTTGTTGACCTGGTAGGGTAGTTCCGTGACGATGATGGCCGAGTGTCCCCCGCGCATCTCCTCAATATGGGCTTGCGCGCGCACCACCAAGCAGCCTTTGCCCGTCGCATAGGCCTGCCGAATCCCCTCTACGCCCAGGATCGTGCCCGCAGAAGGAAAGTCCGGTCCAGGCAGAAAGCGCATCAGTTCGTCGACACTGATGTCCTCGATGTCGTTGTAGCGATCAACGACATGAACCATGACGTCGACGACTTCGCCCAGGTTGTGTGGGGGGATGTTCGTGGCCATGCCCACGGCAATCCCGTTTACACCGTTCACCAGGAGGTTGGGCAACTTGGCGGGGAGCACTCGCGGCTCCTGCAGAGAACTGTCAAAGTTCGGAACAAAGCTAACAGTATTCTTTTCTAGGTCGAGCAACATCTCTTCGCCCAGAGCGGAGAGATGAGCTTCCGTATATCGCATGGCCGCGGCGCTGTCGCCATCCACAGAGCCAAAGTTGCCCTGCCCATCAACCAGGACATAGCGCATCGCAAAGTCCTGGGCCATTCGGACCATGGCATCGTAGACAGCTGAATCGCCGTGCGGATGATACTTACCCAGGACCTCTCCAACGATACGAGCACTCTTGCGCGGCGCTTGTTCATGCCTTAAGTTCATATCCCACATGGCATAGAGGATACGCCGCTGTACCGGCTTGAGTCCGTCGCGCACATCGGGCAAAGCGCGCGCGGTAATAACGCTCATAGCATAACTCAGGTATGCCGAGCGCATCGTTTGCTCGATATCTATTCGCCGGACGGTTCCGACTTCCATCAACCCTCCGCACAGAGACAATCACAGATTATCAGATCGCTACGTGACAAACGGTAACATAGCTTTCGGCTGATTATAGCCGCACCATGGCAAATCTCCAACCTCGTTTCCAGGCATCCTAGTTAGCGATCACCAAACGGGGATATCGAGAATGGTGCTAAAGGGAGCAAATGGATGCGGCCAGCGCGGATGGCCGCATCATCGCGAACCAGAGGAGGATCGTCGAGGGAGCGGGGCGACAGGTTGGCCAGCGTCCCAGGCTACTAAGGTGGTGTGGCAGAACACCCCGAACCGCAGATTGGTAGGCTATCCCAACCCTGCCATTCCAGTCATCTCTTCAGGGTCGATCAAACCATGCAGCTGCGTGGCAAAGCCGTGGAGTGTCTTGGCCGTAATCGAGCCCAAAGCGGCCGTTTCCTCAGCCGTTAGATGGAACCCGGTTAGGGCCTCCGGTGAGCCGCTAAGCAGGTTTCGACGGAACTTGGAGTCCACAATGGCGGTACCGACGATAGCCTGCAAGGTCTCGTATGCCATACTCATTACTCCTCATACAATCAATGGATGGGCTAAGCGCCCGATTGAGGCCTACGATACAACGCCACTCTGCGATGCTCGGAAGAGCATTATTCTCTGCAACAGCACGCAAGCCCCTAACATCAGAAAGACATCACCTAGACTGAACACAGTCGATAGCGGAAAAGGTTTGCCCAGTACCAGAACGTCACTGAGGAACCAAAGGCGAGTGGCCTCACGAGATAGGATGATATCCTTACTGGCCATCACACGCGCTCCATTTGCTGTTCCCAAGGCCATATGCTCCAGCCCGGCCTGGCGCAAGGCCTCGAATGTTACGGGCATTAGCCCACCATTAAGACCCATCACCACTATATTCAGGGCCAAGCCCACAGCTATGAAAGGTACCCCCGGTAGCCCGCGGTTTAGAGTGGCTACGAGAAAAAGGAGACCATAGGATACGGGAATGAGAAATGCATTCCATGGATGCAAAGTATCCATTCGTGCTTCTGGGAAATAAATGACCGTAATCTGCATGGCGAACGCCAAGACAGCGAGCCATCCATAGTGGAACGAGACTTGCGCAAGGTGAGCAAGCTTGCCGCCCCTCAGGAGAGCCACGAGAATCGAGAGGGTCATTACCAGGAGCAGAATCATCTACACATCTGCTGGCTGAACGCCGGAATCGAGCGAACTCAGCCGCCTCCACCTGTGCCGCCAAAAGAGCCGGGGCAGTCATATTGAAACATATAGGTCACCTCACATCCTCCAATTGCCGAATGCACCGCTGCGCAATGGCTAGATCTCGTTTTTTATCGGCCAAAGCAGCCTGGCGCGCCACTACCCAGAACCAAGGCGGCAACGGTTAGGATAAAGTAGATAGCCGCAAACACTTGACGCTTCATGGGTTCCCTCCATAGTGTCAGACCTCAAATACCATTCTAGTGAGTGCCACTCACGAAATACTCACAGAGTTATCACGATCTACGCGTACCACCAGAGGTGAAAACTCGAGCACATTCTCGGGTCAGAACGCCCCAAAGAGCCATCTTTACCAACAAGAGGGCTCGTACGTCTATGCGCTGCAGGACGGCATCACTATGAATAAAGGGGAAAACAGTCAGGTACGGAGAGGAGGCAAGGTATTGGCCAGGATCGCCTTGTGCAGAGCTAAGGTATCTGAACTGGGCTCCACACCCAGTTCCTCAGCAAGTATGCGGGTGCATTCACGGAACTGGCGCAAGGCCCCCGCCCGATCATGAGCACTAGCCCTACACCAGATGATCCCGCGGTGAGCTCTCTCGTCAAATGTATCCAAGCTCAACGCGCGCAGGTAACAGCTTTCCGCCTCGCGAAGCTGGCCAGTCTTAGCAAAAGCTTGCCCTTCGAGGATTAGCAGGTCAAGGACTTGCTGCCGTAGCCTTTCTCGAATCTCCAGGCACCATTCGCCATCACAGATCTCTAGGAAGGGCGTACGGTATAGTTGAATGGCCTGCTGCCGGGCAGCCCGGGCATCATCGCTATCTGTCTGCCCCAGGCCAGCTAGGCGCTCGAACTCGGATACATCATAAAAGTGGGCAAGGGAGGGATTGAGACTATAGATACCTCTGCTGTGGACGATGACATCTTTTGCCAATGCGCCGCGCAAGCGATACATAGACGAGTGAAACAAGCTATTTCCTTTGGCCGGCGTTACTTCCGGCCACAGGAGATCCATTACCCTCTCACGGGTCAGCCCTTGCGGATGCATTACGAACAGGAAGGCCATCACACGTGCCGCCAAAGATTCCCAGTCCGTGACGAGTTGCCCATCTTTTTGGATCTGCCCACCATCCAAGGCGAAGAAGGCGAAGGAGGCCCCGGGCATCCCGGGGGCCCGCGCTCCTGCAGCCATAGCAGGCACTGAAGAGACCCCAGCTCTTGCCGGAACCGCTGACGTCACGCGTTCTGTGCCTGGCTGGATGTGTACGTAGGATAGGCCACGGATGCCTTGTTCTTGGGCATAGAGCAGGAGCGAGCCCAATACGGGCGCCTCGGCTTGGACGAATTGCTGGCTGCCCAGTTCGGCCGCCAGCTCGGCCACCCGCACCAGGTATTCTGTCATCTCTGGATCGTGACCTGCCGCTCGGGCACAGGCGGCCAGGTAGAGGTTCGTACGCGCCAGTTCGCGCTTGGCTTCACTGGAAGTAAAAAGAGTGCAGGCCTCCGCCAGGTGAACCTGGGCAACATCCGGCAAGCCCTCTTGCCAGGCCAGTATACCATGTGAAAGCTTGGCCAAGCCTGCCTCGTAGGACATCTCATCTTCGCGCACCTGGCTGGAAGCGCCGGCCAACCAGCGCCTGGCCTGTGCCAAGTCACCCTGTAGCCGGCAGGTATTGGCCAAGGCGTCGAGCAGATAGATCGCCAGTCTGGTGTCTTCATTGGCGG
>CAYQDH010000070.1:14484-15781 GCA_964416075.1 uncultured Anaerolineales bacterium
AAGATCCACTGCCGGAGTATAAGAGGCTTGAGCCTCTTCGTAGCGGCCCATATCGCGGTACAGATCGCCCTGGCTGGCCAGGGCGTACGCTTCGACTCGAGTATCCGCCACATCGCGCGCCCTGGCAAGGGCTTCTTGAAAGCGGGCCTCCGATTCTGCGTACTGACCCAAGTGGTGATGCACCACGCCCAGGCTCTGCAGCGTGGAGGCCAGGGCACTGGCATTGCCCACTTTGCGCCAGTATCCCAAGGCTCGCCGGTACTGGTTCTGGGCGCTGGCTAACTGGCCACGCATCATCTCCATGACGCCCATGTCGTGTGCAATCTGGGCCGCGTTAGTTTCGTCGGCATTGGCCTCGGCCAACACCAAGCCCGCCTGCAACTCACCGACCCCCTCGCTCACCCTCCCCTGCATAGCGTAGCAAATGCCGATGTTGCGATGCGCCTGCATGGCGGTGAAGCCATCCAGGTCTCCCACCATCTGCAGCGCGGCCCCACAAGTCTGTAGAGCCTCTCGCAGCCGGCCCCTCAGCCGTTGTACCACACCATTCTGCACCATCGCTCTTGCGGCGCCAATGCGGTCATCACGTTCCAGGTAACACTGTTGCGCCCGATCGAACATGGCAGAGGCCTGCGTCAGAGATCCCATCTCCGTATAGACTCTCGCCCTGAAGAACAACAGTCGCGGGTGTCGGTTCAGAGCATCCTGGGGTAAGCCATCGATCCAGTCTCTCAGCACGGTCCACTTGCCAGCGTTGAATGTCTCCTGCGCTGCGAGCTCGATAGTCTCTGCCGCTTCAGCGGGCGCCCCGGCCAACAAGAAGCTATCCACCGCGCGGCTCAGATTACCACGATTTGCCATGAGCTGAGCATGCTTGAGGCGTAACGCGCGGTAGCCGAGTGGATCGCCCCGTTCCAAGCTAGCGAGAAGAAACTCGCGGAAAAGTTGATGGTACTGGTACCAGTTGCCCTCCGCATCCAGAGGAAAGGTGAAGAGGTTCCTCTCGGTCAGTTCGAGGAGGATCTGGGCAGAGTCGTTGATATCGAGCAATGCATCGCACAGAGGCGGTGTCATTTCGGTCAAGAGCGCGCTGCCAAGAAGAAAACGCTGCCAGGAGGGGGGCTGCCGCTCCAGAATCTCCTCGGCCATATAGTTAAAAACGCCGCCCGTGGCCCCGGTGATGAGCAGAATGTCCGGGGCTATACCACCCCAATTAGCCTGCGCCGCCAGGAGCACACCAGTGATCCAGCCCTCTGTACGCTCGGCCAGGATACGAGTCTGCTCCTGTGTCAGGCTC
>CAYQDH010000071.1:0-15701 GCA_964416075.1 uncultured Anaerolineales bacterium
TTATAGTCGTGGACCCAAGCGGGATCCAGGATCAGGCTTTCATACAGGGTGACATCGCCCATGCTCTGGCGCATGAGCTCCCAAATGAACATGTGGCCAAAGTGCGTCCACTTGTCTGCCTGGTAAGCAATGCTATAGTTCTTGCGCGTCTCGGCTACTTTGACACGCTGGGGATCCAGATCCAGCAAATGGGGGCGATAGTCGCGCTCCCAAACTTCGCGAGTCGTCATTCGAAAGTCGATATGCTCGGGTGTGCCCGACTTGTGTTTCCAGTATTTCAGAGCTGCGCCTGAGCCATTGCGCTTGACCTCCCACGCGTCTGTCTCTTCGACCAATTCACTGTGGTCACGCAGGGGCTGGATGTCGAACCAGGGTCCAGCGCCCACCATATCATATCCAAAGTGCTGCCATGGCGGCACAGGCTCTACGTATTCGCCGGCAACCTCGACCTCCTCGCTTTTGCCGTCCTCGCGAAAGCGCGTCTCCCCCACCTCTTTGTATACCTGGCGGGTGGGATACCCCTGCTGGATCCAGGCGACCAGGGTATCGCCCCATGGTGAATCCACAAGCCCCACTCGCTCGGCCTTCCGCCCTCGTAACAGGTCATCGACAACTTGACGTGAAGTCTGCATTATGGACTCCTCTTGTGGCATTCCCACGCGCCACAGAATTCAGACTGAAGGACTTGCGTTTCACGACCCGTCCCTTACTCCTCACCCCTTCCAGAGAGGCGTGAGATAAGTAACGCCATCATCGTCGTCAACCCCACGCCCACGGCAAAGGCGCGCACGATATCTTGCTGGTACCGACCGAGCCACTGTTGGCGCAAGTGAGCCGAACCTGTCGCCCGCTCGCTCCGCGCGGTGAAACCAAGCCCAGGCGCCCCTTCGGTCTCGAGCCGGTATGCCTCCATGGCAGATTGGCTGATCACGTCGGCGAGTTCCAGGGCACGGGGATCGTCGGGAAGGAGCTCACAAGCCCGCTGTATGCTCTGCTGCGCGTCGGCCCAGCGCTCCTGTTGAGCATGGATCTTGGCCATGAGGACGTGCGCGGGGCCAAAATCTTCCTTCGCTTGCAGAGCCAGAGCCAACCTGGTCCTGGCCTCATCCAGGCGCCCTTCGCGCGCCATAGCGAGCGCCTCGTTATAGTCGATGGCATAGTTGTAACGTAAGCGAGTCCACGCGGCCAGGTTCTCGTGACAATTCGGGCACTCGGCGGCGCCTCCATGAATGTCTGTTCCACAAAACGGACAGCTGAGGGATCTATCATCCATCATGCTATACCACCTCTCATCTTTGCGACTCGTCGGCGCCAGGTGAGACAACCTCATCCCCACCCGCGGAGCACGTAGCCGACCCGGCTTCGACAGTATCCTGTGCATCCTGGTCTGTGATCTCCACCTGTGGGGCGGTCTCTGTCTCTGCCCCACCCGTACCAGCACTGACTAGAACGCGAGCCCGGCGCAAAAGACCATGGGGCCAGGTATAGCCGACCTGGATCTCGCGAAGCACCCGCCCCGCCGACATATCCTCGCGGGACTCGGAGCCAACCACGTCGGAGGTCTGTGGGTCAAGCAACTCACCAATGGCATTGACCGGTTGGACGCCCTGTTGGCGCAAGGTCTCAAATAGTCTTTTTCCCAAGGTCACCACACTGCGGATGATCGCCGCCTCTCTGGCATTGCTGCTCACGCCATAGCGCTCTACGAGCGCGCCGACATCGTCCGCCAAGGAGACCAGATCGAGCAAGAGATCACGCTTGCTGGCTATTGCTTGTGCACGCTCTTCATCAAGCGTGCGCTCTGCTTTAGACACGCGGTGAATCAGCTCCCTGACGAGCGCCTGGGGGTCTGCTTCAACGGCCTCGGATGGTACAGGGTAGAAAGAGTCATCGAAACGGAAAACGTCGCTCATCTCACCTCCAGCCCCTCGATGCGACCTAGACAACAAGCCCTACATGTCGCTCGACCTCAGAGTCAGGTCCCTCACCCGGGATCCGATGCCGGGGCAGCATATCCTAATTGCCCCGACCCAACTGGCCTGCCAGATAATAGCTTGGAGCCGACGCACTGTCAAACCACCATTGACTGGGGTTACGTCCGGTTCCTGAGGACTGGACCCCAGCGTCTCTAAAGAACACCGAACCGAGTTACCCGGGAAACCCTCAGAGTTGCCCGGAAAGGCGACGGAGCTCGGGCTTAGCTCAGGACGCAAGTTGCGGTATAATGATCTGTGTAATGGTGTCGCCGGCTTGGTAACGGGAGAGCTTTTGCCATCGGGTGCGAGGACTCGAATGGGAACCACCTATCCCCCAAATAGGCCATGAATCGTCGGGCAGAGACCGGAGCCTCATCCGCCCACAGACAGCGCGAGCGCCGTCAGCCGGGCAGGTTCTTGCTTCTTATCCTTGTTTTGGTCCTGCTGCTGCTCCTCCTCGGGTTCGAGCTTTGGGAGATAGGGATGGCTATCCTGGCCTATATCTATCTAAATTGGTGTCTCAAGTCCTGACTTGTGGCCGTTAAGGTTACGTGCGGGAAAGGCACCTTTTTCGAGAACGACGACATCCTGAAGGCGGGGTCCATTGTGGCGTGGAGTGAGTCAAATGCTAAGAGCCGTAACGTTCGATCTGTGGGGCACGCTGATTGATGCCGGGCACAACCTGGTACCGCAACGCCTTGAGTACCTGGCCCAATTCCTGCCCGGTCGGTCTCTGGAACAAGCAAAGGAGGCCTATCGCAAGGCGGATGAGCAGTTCAGCGCGATAACCAACCTGGGATTCCCCTATTGCACAGCCACAATGCTCAGCTTGACCCTGGATGCTATGGAAACTTCACTACCACCGCACCGGTTTGAGCAGGCGCTCCAGCACTGGAAAGAGATCCTTTTCGGCAATCCTCCGCCCTTACTCGATGCGGTGCCCGAGGTGCTGTCGACGCTGCATAGCCGTGGCCTGCGCCTGGCCCTGATCTCTGATACAGGACTGACCCCAGGATACGTGATGCGCCGCGTGCTGACCGACTATGGTTTGACCAAGTACTTGGAGCACCTCACCTTCTCTGATGCGGTGGGCGTGACCAAGCGCCGGGCACAGATATACCTCACCACGATTCACGCACTCGGAGTGCGTCCAGGGGAGACCTTGCACGTCGGCGATTCGCCCGCCACTGACATCCTGGGAGCCCAGGCCGCGGGCCTGCGCGGTGCGCTGCTTTTGCAGAACAACCCACAGCCCGCGGGAATCCCATATGCTGACCTCGTTCTTAACCATATCCGAGAACTGCCAGAGGCAGTACGCAACTGGTAGTTGGCCCGGCACACCCGCCCATCACCCCTATCCCGCTGTGCTGCGCTCCCAGCGCTGGACGCTAAAGAGCAGGGCGCGGGGCACGTGAAAGAATCCCTTGTAGCTCCCACCCTTACTGGTATGGGTCAGCACGCCTCGGCGGTCGCAATAGCCAAACCACTCACCGTACTCAGGATCGGCAAAATGGGTATAGGCATAGTCGTGCACCTTTTGCAGCCAGGATAGCCAGCGATCTTCCCGGGTCAGACTATAGGCCAACACCAGGGCGTAGATCGCCTCCGTATGGGGCCACCACAGCTTCATGCTGGATTCGAGCTGCAGCATGGGCCTGTCCTCGATGTCCATAAAGTAGAAGAGGCCCCCGTACTCGCGATCCCAACCGAACTCCAGCGAGCCCTCCAGCGCATCCAGAGCCAGTTTACGTAGTGTTGGATCGGGCTCCAGCTCGAGCATATGCAGCAGGAACCAGGCGACCTCGATCGAATGCCCGGGATTGAACAGGCGCCCCTCGGGCCAATCCTGAAGGGACCCTCCGGCCAGGGGCACGTTCTCGACCAGGATGCGACGCTGGGGATCGTAGTGGCGAGCGACACCTTGCATGGCCTCTCGGATGACCTGTCGGAACCGGGGATCCTCGCTTACCTGAATCAGCTCGATGGCCAGGGAGGCGAGCACCATGACGTTGGCCAAGTTGCTCGTAGCTGGCTGACCCGCCAACGCCGGGCGGTCCATCAACTCGGGGCGCCGAATCCATTCCACAATACGCCAAAAGATCTCCACAGCATCGTTAAGACAGGACCGGTCCCCAGTGGCCTGGCCATACTCCAGCAGTGCAAGGCTGGAGAATACCGCCGCGTAGGGCTTGCGTTGATAGAAGAAAGGTTGCCCCTCGCGAGTGAGGCTGAAATAGAAGCGCCCTTTCGGATCGCGGCCATAGCGCCGGATAAAATTGATGCCCAGGGTCGCGGCATCCAGGTATTCCTGCTTGTGTTCCCACTGGTTATAGAGGCGTGAGAACATCCAGACGGCTCGTCCTTGTAACCACATGTATTTCTTGGAGTCGTATAGCATGCCGTCGCGATCCAGGCAGGTAAAGTACCCTCCATAGTCTGTGTCCAGCGAAAATTTGCTCCAGAAGGGGATCACCGACTCTTGGAGATCGCGGCGATAGCGCTCGATAAAGGGTTGTAGCATTTCATACCTCCAGGTTCAACCAGGCCAATTCGTCGGGCGTGAGCGAAACCTCCAGAGCCTGCAGGGAGGTTCGCGTCTCCTCGATGGAGCGGGGGCCAATCAGAGCAAAGGCGTTCAAGGGCTGACAGAGCACGTACGCCAGAGCCACCTGGGTTGTCGTTACGCCCCTGCGGGCGGCGAGTTCGCGCACTCGTTCCAAGCGGCGAAAGTTGTCCTGGTTGAACCAGGTGCGCACGACCGCCGAATAGGCCGGGTTATCGGCATCTTGGGGCGCAAAGCGACCCGTAAAGAACCCTGACGCCTGGCTACTCCAGGCAAACAGGGGCATCTGGGTCCTCTCGTACCACGATCGCGACGAGGCATCGCTGGCGGCCACGCAACCCGCCCACATCGGCTCATTCCATACCGCCAGCGCCAGATTCGGGCTGCTGGCAGCAAAGGGGGTAAGCCCGTGCTCGCGAGCGTAGGCATTGGCAGCCTCCAAACGCTCGATGGTCCAATTGGAGCCGCCAAAGGCGCGCATCCTTCCGGCCTTCTGGTGCTCGTTCAGGCATTCGACAAACTCACCCACGGGTACCTCCGGATTGTCACGATGCATCAAATACAGGTCCAGGTAGTCCGTCTGGAGTCGATCCAATGTCTGGTAGAGCTGGCGTGTCAGCCCCTCGGGCGTGCACTCGGGCGTATGCGCTCCTTTGCCGATGAGGACCAATTCCTCACGTAGGCCGCGCAATTGGAGCCATCGGCCTACGGTGGCCTCTGTGCCATACACCCATGCCGTATCCAGGCAGTTTCCCCCCACCTTGTAAAAGTGATCCAACATGGCACACGTGAAGGGCAGCCGATCCCTGGCATAAACCATGGTCCCCATCACGATGCGCGAGACCGGTTTGTCGATTCCCGCTACGCGGCCATAGTTCATGACGGCATCAGGCCTCTTCTGCAAAGGCCTGCCGGAGACCGGAACGGCCAGAGCCTGCGGGGTCTCGTTGTCGAACACCAGGCCGATCTCTTGCCGCCATTGGTCCAGGGTCGCCATATTACCCAGGCTGTCGGCCCAGGTCATGCAAGGCGGGGGAGCCTGGCGATCGGCCAGGCACTCGGCCACCCGGTCCGCCTCGATGCTGTACAGCGGAGCGCTAGCATCGACCAGGATGCGTTCGGGCTCCTTTTGCCCGTCGCGGTAGACGACAATCTCGTTGTTCTGAGGTCCGGGGAACCAGGGATTGGGGACCAACAGGTGCCCCGCCGAACCCCATACACGCAGAGTCGAGTCCACGCTGACCTGTATTCCGGTGGTCAGGTTGGCCACGATCTCACCCGGGAACTTGCACACGGCGGTCGCCCACTCGTCCACAAGACTCGTGCTATCGATGTGCCCACAACCCTTGACCTGTAGCGGATCGGCAAAGGGTTGCCCTATCGCGGCCCCCGCCACCAGGCGCGCCATGGATGCACAGTAGCATCCCACGTCCATAATGCCGCCGCCCGCTGCAGCGTTCTGCTGCCGGATGTTCTCGAGGCGCGGACCATGCATGTTGAAACTAAAGTGCGCCTGGATCACTCGCACATCGCCGATGGCCTTGTCCCTAATCAACTCTGCCAGGCGGGCTGTCTGGGGATGGCAACGGTACATAAAAGCTTCCATAAGGAAGACGCCATGATGGCGTGCCGCCTCCACGGCGGTCATAGCCTCTCCATAGTTGGTTGCCAGCGGTTTCTCACAGAGGATGTGTTTGCCCGCTTCCGCGCAGCGGATAGTCCAGCGGGCATGCAGGTGATTGGGCAAGGAGATATACACGGCCTGCACATCCAGATCGGCCAGCAGGGCGTCGTAACTAGCATAACGGCGCGACGCCCCAAACTCGGCCCCAAAGCGCTCTGCGGAATCAGCCGTGCGGCTCGCCACCGCCAGCAAGAAGCCACTGTTCGACGTCGCCAGGGCTTTGGCGAAGGTGCGGGCGATCCCGCCCGTACCCAGGATACCCCAGGCCAGTTTGCCTGTGCCACGGCTAGATGGGTCTGGTCCAGCCATTCTACCTCCAGTATGTCACATGATGGAACCTGAAAGGCTCAAGAACGTACATATACAATGCAGCGAGCGTTTCTGCCCGCAAGAAGGGATCCCAGCATTGCGCCGGGGCTCCGTTAAGCGTTCCCTTACGTAGCTGACGTCGGACAATTTATCATATCGTTCTGCGTAAGTCAATGGGCGCGTGGCCCGCGTGGTCAGGCCGGCTCGCGCAAGGGCAACGCTACGAGTACCATACCGACCTGAACGGTGGTCGAAGGACGATGGCGCTCATCGCGTCACGGAACCATATGGCGTTGCGGGCCGTCTTACAGATGACACGAGTCGAAGGGAAGAGGCTCGCCTTTCCGGCCATGCGATCGCCTATGGCCGTTCGTCCCGCGCTAATTGCCCAAAGATCGAATGCGCGACTGTCCATTCGACCGATGCAAAAGCATAGATGCTGCGTTACAATATAGTGATTATCGATTTCAAGAGCACGCAAGGTGGCCGCACATGAATCGCAACGGACAAACTATAGAGAAGACAGCCTGGTGGCGCATTGGTATCCTCGGCGCCCTGATCCTGGTGACGTGGGTCTTGGCTCTGGTATTCCTACCCAAGCTGGGGCGAGGCGGCCTAGCCCCCTCGAGCCCTACACCAACACAGGTTTCAGCCCCTTCGTCGACAGCCCAGGCCACGTTAAGCGCTACGGCCCCCAGCACTGCTACGGCTGCGCCCACGAATACGGCGGCCTCTACTGTTGCGGCTGCAACAGCCACGGCTACCCCTACGGTGCCTGGCGAGGCATATTGCCTCACCACTGTGGACCAACTCAACGTGCGAAGCGGGCCGGGGACAACCTATAACGTTCTACTACAGCTTCAGAGCAACGAACGGGTGACTCCCGTCGCAAGAAACGGGGATGGAACGTGGATCCAGGCTATCGTGCGGAGCAACCAACAGGGGTGGATCTCGGCCTCGTATCTGGCCTGCCAGGGCGTGAATATTACCAACCTGCCGGTTGTGGCGGTGTTCCCAACGCCAACTCGGACGGCCGGGCTCCCGACGAACACGCCGATATCCCCAACCAGTACCCCGTCCGTCTTTCGGTACTGGCGTGGCGAGTACTATGGCAATAACTCACTGTCGGGACCGGTTTTGCTCCTTCGTGACGACGTTGATATCAACTTTGACTGGAGCAGCGGTTCGCCATCCGCCAACGTGCCCGGCGACAATTGGAGCGCGCGGTGGACTCGCGACGTGGATCTGAGCGCGGGGCTGCATCGTTTCCAGGTGCGCGTTGATGACGGCGTGCGGGTGTGGGTGGATGGCCAGCTATTGATCGACCAGTGGCGTCCTGGTGTTGCCACCTATTCCGCCGAAACCTATCTGTCGGGAAACCGGCACAATCTGAAGGTAGAGTACGTGGAATACAGCGGCAACGCCCTCATCTCTGTGAGTTGGCAGCGTGTCGAGCAGACCTACAGGAACTGGCGGGGTGAATACTATAACAACCCCGACCTTGCCGGGGCGCCCGTTGTGCTGCGCGATGACCAGGCGATCGACTTTGACTGGGGCTACGGTTCTCCGGCGCCAGCCGTTCCCACAGATCGCTTCTCTGTGCGCTGGATGCAGAGAGTATCGTTCAGTGAAGGCCGGTATCGGTTCCGTGTCGAGGCCGACGATGGCGTTCGCCTCTGGGTTGCAGGAAACCTGATTATCGATCGCTGGCACGGCGGCTCCGGTGTGAGCACGGTAGACCAGCGTATCTGGACCGGAACCCATGAGGTAGTTTTGGAGTATTTTGAGCTGCAGGGCACGGCCAAGGCCAAACTGAGCTGGGAAAAGCTCAGCGAGGGAAGGACGCCAACGGCGACGACGCCCACGCAGACACCCGTCATTACCGAGTGGCGAGCCGAGTACTTTGACAACGACAAGTTGGATGGTTCGCCACGCGTGGTGCGGAACGAGCGCGAGATCTCTTTCGATTGGCGGACCAACGCGCCCGTCTCAGGCGTGGGGAAGGATCACTTTTCTGCACGGTTCACCCGGCAGCTCGACTTGCCAGCAGGGATCTACCGTTGGTCGGCCGCCGCCGATGATGGCGTGCGCGTCTATATCGACAACCAGCCCATCATCGATGAGTGGCGAGAGGGTCCGTTGACCGAGCACGTACGCCAGGTGTCGCTTGCGGCGGGAACCCATATGGTGCGCATCGAATACATGGAGAGCACGGGATTCGCCGCTCTTTACGTGCACTGGGAGAGACTCGCTTCGACGGTTACCCCAACACAGACCCTAGCGCCGCCCACGGTGACGCCGAGCGCGACAGGGGTGCCGCCCACGGTAACGCATACGCCGACGACGACCCCTACAAGCGCGACGCCGACAACGGTTGCAGCTACGGCGACGGCGACAGGAACGGCGATACCACCTACCGCTACCTCGACAGTCATGCCGCCTACGGCGACAGCGACAGTAGTTCCACCGACCACTACGCCGACATCGGCGCCACCTACCCTAACGCCAACGCAGGAGCCGACAGTGACGAACACACCGACGTCTATCCCGCCAACGGCGACAGCCACCGTACCGGCAGGCCAAGCAATAGCCTATCGCAGCCTCCTGCAAGGTAACCAGTCGTTCAAGTTTGTACGTCAGACCGCCTACAGGGTGTTCGCGAGCAAGCAGGCATGGGACGACTGGGTGGCACAACAGGGCGGGGAGCCAGTCACACTGCCAGGTGTCGATTGGGGCAATGAGGCAGTGGTGGCTGTGTTCCTGGACCCACAACTCGATATCAACCCCGACGGTAGCACCATCGGGGTAGCTATCACCAGGGTACAGGCCATAGATCAGAGGGTCGACGTGGAGGTGACTTTGCGCAACGTCCCGCCCGCGGGCCGCAGGCCTGGCATCGGTGTTAGACCCAAGGACGGGCAGGCTGCTCCACGGCCCAATCCGGGAACACCATATCACATCGTGGCGATCACACGAACGGGCTTGCCCGGTAACACCGGGATTCCCGTCCATTTTGTCGATGTTAGGGGCCAGGTTGTAGGCACAGACACGCTGGCTTCGGGCGCAGAGATAGAGTCAGGGCCGCAGATTCCGCCGGGCATCAGAAGGTCAAAGGAGCCCTTCTGATCGCCTGGTACCGAACCGAGCCTCACTGGTCTTCGATTCCCGACTCGGCGTCCATCTCTTGCATCCTGCCCGTTACCGTAAAGACGACGCGCTCGCAGATATTGGTGACCCGATCGGCCGTGCGCTCTAGGTTGTGGGCCGCCCACAGCAGATAGTTGGCTTGCTCCATAGAACTGGGGTCCCCAAGGATGTATGTTAGCAACTCGCGATAGACCTGGTTGTAGAGCGCATCTACTTCGTCATCCTCGCGCGGGATGGCGGTGGCCAATTCGGCATCCTGCCGAATAAAGGCCTCCAGGGCGCGGTGAAGCATGTCCACGCCCTTCTCCGCCATGCGCGGAATATCGACCAGAGGCTTGAGCAACGGCTTGACACCGATCATCAGGTTGATGCGCGAGATGCCCTTGGCATAGTCCCCAATCCGCTCCAGCTCTGTGGCGATCTCCAGGATCGCGGCAAGGGTGCGTAGGTCTCTAGCCATGGGCTGTTGGGTAGCAATCAGGGCCAGAGTATCGGCCTCTATATCAAAGCGCTTCTTGTTCAAGATCGCGTCCTCTGCAATGAGTCGACGCGAGCCCTCAAAGTTGCGCTCCTTCAGGTATTCGACGGATTCGATGATGGCTTTCTCCACCATACTACTCATAATCAACAGCTCATCCTGAAGACGCTGCAACTGTCGCTCATAGTTCTCTCTTAACATGGGTCTTGTCCTTTATGTGCTGTACTCAACGATGTGTGGTACCCAACGACGCGTCGTGATCAACACGGGCCTACCGGGCTTGGCATGGGATCAGGCTGCCAAGAGAGCCTATACCGTCAGCCAAAGCGCCCGGAGATATAGTCCTCGGTGCGATTGTCCGCCGGCGTCGTAAAGATGCGCCTGGTAGGACCAAACTCCACCAGGCCGCCGATCTGCTCATCGTCAGTCAGGAAAAAGGCGGTGAAATCAGATACACGTGCAGCTTGTTGCATATTATGGGTCACGATGACGATGGTATAGGTCTCAGCCAATTGGTGCATGAGATCCTCGATCTTGAGCGTGGCAATAGGATCGAGCGCTGAAGCAGGCTCGTCCATCAGTATGACCTCGGGTCTCACAGCGATGACGCGGGCGATGCACAACCGCTGTTGCTCACCCATCGAAAGGCTCAAGGCATCCTGCGCCAGGTTGTCTTTGACCTGGTCCCACAAATCGGCGCCGCGCAGACTGGACTCCACGATCTGCTGCAATTCATTGGTGTTTGTCGGTCCCAGGATCCGAGGTCCAAAGGCCACGTTATCAAAGATGGATTGAGGAAACGGATTGGGCCGCTGGAACACCATGCCCACGCGATGCCTGAGATCCACGACGTCCATCGTCGACGCATAGATATCGTTGCCATCCAGAAGGACCTGCCCCTCAATACGAACGCCAGGGATGGTGTCGTTCATGCGATTCAGGCAGCGCAGGAACGTGGATTTTCCACAGCCTGAAGGACCAATCAGGGCCGTGATGCGGCGCTCTGGAATGGAGAGCGAGACGTTCTTGAGTGCCTGGCTCCTGGGAGCGCGGCCCCCAAAGGCGCCATAGTAGACATTCAGCTCTCTGGACTCCATTTTGGTTTCATGGGCAACTTCCATATCGCAAGCTCCACCAGGCCCAAGCACTTGATCCGCTGCGTCAGCCGAATCGGCCTGTGACGTAATCTTCGGTTCGTTTGTCCAAGGGCGCTGTAAATAGCTCTTTGCCAGAGCGATACTCGACCAATTCGCCCATCAGGAAGAAAGCAGCATAGTCAGCCAACCGGGCAGACTGCTGGATGTTGTGCGGTACGATGACGATCGTGTACTGTTGCTTCAACTCAACCAGCGACTGCTCCACCTTGGCGGTCGATATGGGGTCGAGGCCGGATGTGGGCTCATCGAGAAGCAGAACCTCCGGCTCCAAGACCAGGCTGCGCGCGATGCACAAGCGCTGCTGCTGGCCCCCGGACAGGGCATTGGCGGGAGCATCCAGGCGATCCTTGACCTCATCCCATAATGCGGCTTGCCTGAGGCTGCGTTCCACTCGTTCGTCCAGCCCTACGTCTTGTCGGCGACTCGCGAGTTTCGGGCCATATAGGATATTCTCGCGAATCGTGCCGGGCAAAGGTAAGGGCAGGGCAAAAACCATACCAACGCGCCTTCGCAACTGGGCTACATCGACGCGAGGAGCATAGATATCCTGATCGCCCAACAAGATCGTTCCCGAGAGATGGGTGCCGTCAACCAGGTCGTTTAGCCGGTTGATCAAGCGCAGCAGCGTAGATTTGCCGCCAGAGGCCGGACCAAAGAAGACGGTGATGGCATTGGCCGGCACATCGAGCGTCACGTCGCGCAGGGCGACCTTGTCGCCGTAGGCATAGGTCAGGTTCTGGATACGAATCTTGGGCTCCAAGACATTCTCTCCCGAGAGTCCATGATAGCTAAGCCCTACCACTGCCGACGACTCCGAAAACGGCGCCGGACCAGTGTGGCCATAGCACTCAACGAGAGCACCAATACCAGCAAGACCAGTGCAGTACCGTATTGTATGTCCAGGGGCATCCCTGGCACCTGGGTACTGATCACATAGAGATGATATGGCAGGGCCATGGTTTGGTCAAAGACCGAGTGCGGCAAGCGGGGCAAGAAGAACACCGCGACGGTGAACAGAATGGGGGCCGTTTCGCCGCCCGCTCTCAGCAGGCCAAGAATGATGCCGGTCACGATGCCGGGCAACGCCTGGGGTAGGACGACATAGCGGATCCCTTGCCAACGCGTGCCTCCCAGGCTCGCGCTGACCGTGCGGAACTCGACCGGGACGGCGCGCAGCGCTTCTTCCGCCGTGCTAATGATGATAGGCAACGTCATGATGGCCAGTGTTAGCGATCCGGCCAAGATCGATGTGCCGAACCCCAGGAACAGCACAAAAAGGGCTAACCCAAACAGGCCATAGACGACCGAGGGAATGCCCGCCAGGTTTACGATGGCCAGGCGGATGGCCCGGGTGAGCCAGTTATCGGCGGCGTACTCTGAGAGGTAGATGGCCCCTCCGACCCCGACAGGGATGGCCACCAAGGCGGTGCCCAACGTCAATATCAGCGTTCCCACGATAGCGGGCAGTATGCCACCCTCCCGCATCCCGCCGCGAGGCATTGCCGTAATGAATTCCAGGCTGATGGCCGGAAGGCCGCGCACGATGATCATGCCCACAACGAGCAGGATAGGTAACACGACGAGCAAGGTGATGAGCGCCAAGAGCGCAAAACCAAGGCTTTGTATATGGTAGCGATTCCGCCATCTCATTATCGCAAGCCTCCACGTCGACGCTTCTGGAAGAGGCCGCGGGCAGCCGAAAGGTTGAGAAGAAACGTAAGGACAAACAGGAGGATGCCGACGGCAAAGAGCACACGATAGTGCGTGCTTCCTCGCGCCACTTCCCCCATCTCGGTAGCAACGGTGGCCGTCATGGTACGTATCGGCCGGAATAACGAATCCCATGTGAGGGGCATGCGCGCCGCATTGCCTGTAACCAGCAAGACGGCCATGGTTTCACCGATAGCGCGTCCCATGCCCAGCATGACCGCCGTGAGGATGCCGGAACGCCCCGCGGGGACAACGACACGCCAGATGGTCTGCCATTTCGTGGCGCCCATGGCCAAACTGGCATCACGGTAGCCCTTGGGCACCGCATCCAGCGCATCTTCGGCCACGCTGATGATCGTGGGTAGCGACATATATGCCAGGATGATGGCGCCTGTGAAGGCTGTCAACCCGGTAGGGATGCCCAGCACCTGACGAATCGCCGGCGCCACCCAGGTAATGCCAAAGAATCCCAGCACCACCGAAGGAATCCCGGCCAGCACCTCGATCATCGGCTTGAGCAATTCGCGCGCCCAACCGGGCGCTACCTCTCGAACAAAGACGGCGGTGGCGACGCCCAAGGGCAAAGCGATCAGGATCGCCGTCAGTGTCACCACAACCGAACCCAGGATCAAAGGGAGCGTGCCGAACAGATCGAACGTTGGGTACCAGCGCACTCCGAACAGGTTCCCCAATGGCACAGAGAAGAAGGCTGGCATGCCTTCACGCAGCAGAAAAAGGAAGATGAGCAGCACGAAGGCGATCGTGGATACTCCCAAGACTCGGATCAAGGCTTCGATAATGAACTCGCCCGCGCGCGTGCGCGCACTCCCGTTCATGGTGTATCCCTTTCCAGTGGCACAAAGCCCAGCTCAGAGACAAGTACCTGACCCTCGTCCAGTATCCAGTCCAGATAATCCTTGATCACTCCCTGTGGCTGACCGGCGGTATACATATACAGCGGGCGCGAAATGGGGTAGGTGTTGTCGTTCACTGTATCGGCGGAAGGGAACACATAGGCTCCGCCAGCCGCAATGGCCACTACTTTTTGGTCCGCCGTCACATACCCGAGCCCGTCGTATCCGATGGCATTAGGGTTCTGACGTATCTCGTTGCTGATACCTTCAGAGGAGGGCATGAGCAGCGTGTCAGGCGAAAAGAGCAGGAGGCTGTCGCTTTTGCCCTGGCGAACCACCTGCTCCAAAAAGTAGACATAGGTGCCCGAGTTGGATTCGCGCGAGAGCAGCACGATGGGCCTATCCTCACCCCCTACCTGGCGCCAGTTGGTGATTCTGCCCGTATAGATATCCGAAAGCTGGGGGATGGTCAGTTGACCGACAGGGTTGGAGGGGTTGATGACCACGGCTATGGCGTCGCGAGCCACGACGTACTCAACAGGGGAGATACCGTTTTTCTGAGCATTTCCGATCTCCTCCTGTTTCATCTCTCGCGACGCATTCGCGATGTCGGCCGTGCCATTGATCAGGGCCGCTATGCCGGTGCCCGACCCGCCCCCAGTCACCGAGATACGCACCTCCGGACGTTGCGCCATGTAGGATTCGGCCCAGGCCAGGGCCAAGTTTACTAGCGTATCCGAACCGGTGTTCTCGATAATCATCTGATCCATGGCGTCGGTTCCAGGCGGCGTCACCCCTGGCTCACGACAAGCCAGCATCGTGATAGGCAACACAAGAACGCAAGCGCACAACACGACGCGCTCAGTCCAGGCAGATCGTCGGTTTCGGCATCGAGCGCTCACCACGGCAATAATATCAAACAGAGTTGGCACCGCAGGAAATCCCCATATGGGCAGATTGGATGTAACCATCGGCAGCCGATTCTACCTGATACGGCGGCCACGTCAAGTGAACCGCAGGATCGATCGCTCCGCGAGCATGGCGGCGCATCATTAACAGTCGCTTAATCTCGCCTTAACCTCGCCTTGACTGTCCTTTATCGGTCTCGCTCTACAATGAGATGTGAAAACCCGAGTGACTCAATAGCAAACCACATATGGCCGGGTGTCGGGTCCGATCATACCCCCAAGACCCCGGTCTCGTGGTCCATCTCTCGCATTTCGCCGGTGATAGTAAAGACCACCCGTTCGCAGATGTTGGTTACGCGATCCGCAGATCGCTCCAGGTTGTGCGCTGCCCACAACATCTGATTGGCTTGCTCCAACGCGCCAGGCGTAGCCATGATCCTAGTGATGAGTTCGCGGTTAACCTCGTTGTACAGCGCGTCCACATCATCATCCTCTTGGGGTATTGCTCTCGCCAGATCGACATCCTCGCGCACAAAGGCGTCCATGCTGCGCCGCAGCATACCGGCAGCTTTGGACGCCATGGCGGGAATCTGCGGCAGTGGCTTGGTCGGGGGCCGCTCGCCCAACCACAACGCGATACGGCAGATCCCCTTGGCATAGTCTCCGATTCGCTCCAACTCGGTGCCGATGTGCAAAATCGCCGCCGTGATGCGCAGGTCGCCAGCCATGGGCTGCTGGGTGGCGATGAGCGCCAGGGCATCATCTTCCAGTTCATAGCGCAAAGCATTGATACGCGCATCGCCCGCTATCAGACGACGTGCCGCCTCCAGGTCACGCCGATTCAGGTATTCCACAGAGTCGATGAGCGCCCTCTCCACCATGCTGGCGAGGGCCAATAGCTTATCCTGAAGTCGC
>CAYQDH010000072.1:0-15637 GCA_964416075.1 uncultured Anaerolineales bacterium
CCTGGGCTATGATATCGTGCACGAGCACCCCAATTGCGATGGTGCAGCCATCGGGGCGGCCTCGTACACAGATTTTCTCGTCTTTGCCAATGAGGTGCTGCGCCTGGAGAGAGGTGTGTTGCTTAGCTTTGGCACGGCGATCATGGGGCCCGAAGTATTTCTCAAAGCATTGGCCATGGCTCGTAATGTGTCCTTCCAGGACGGCCAGCCGCTCAACCACTTTACCACGGCCGTCTTCGACCTGCTGGACCTGGGAGAGGATCTCCATCGCGAAGCAGCGAAAAGCGAAGCGCGGTATTATTTCCGGCCTTACAAGACTTTGCTGGTGCGCACCGTGCAAGATGGCGGGCAAAGCTACTATGTCCGCGCGGACCACAAGATGACCATTCCGGTTCTCTATGACGCCCTGCGCCAAGAATGGGAGAAGTGATGATGGATCGAGCGCGCCTGGCCGAAATCCTAGCCGGATTCGAGAAGACTCGCGTGTTGGTGGTGGGCGACTATTTCCTGGACAAATATCTCGATATCGACCGTAGCCTGGCCGAGATCTCGCTGGAGACAGACTTGGAGGCGCATCAGGTCGTGGGCGTGCGTTGCAGCCCCGGCGCGGCGGGCACGGTGGTTTCCAACTTGCGAGCGCTCGAGGTCCAGGTCACCGCTTTGGGCGCTATCGGCGATGACGGCGAGGGGTACGAGCTGCTTCGTGGGCTCAAAAGACAGGGCGTGAACACCGACCCGCTCCTGAGGTTGAGCGACCGCTACACGCCCACCTATACGAAACCGATGATGCATGAGGCGGATGGCCGAATCCACGAGCTCTCACGCCTGGATATCAAGAACCGCGCACCCCTGCCCGCGAGCCTGGAAGATGCACTGATCGAGCGTCTAGCCGATCTCGTGCCTGTTGTCCAGGGGGTGATCGTCGCCGACCAGGCGCCGGAGCGCAACTGTGGCGTCCTCACAGATCGGGTACGCGAAGCGCTGATCGAGCTGGCGGGCAGGCATCGGGCCGTGATCATGGCCGTCGATTCTCGCAGGCGTATCGGGGAATATCGGCAGATGGTGCTCAAGCCCAATGAAAGAGAGGCGACGCGAGCGCTCGACCCGCAGCACGACGGGGAAATCACGTTGGACACTGCGGAAGCGGCGGGCCGGGCACTGGCCCAGCGCTCGGGTTATCCGGTCTACGTCACCGTGGGGGAGCAAGGTATCCTGCTATGCTCGGAACAAAGCTGCCAGCACATCCCCGCGGTGCGGGTGACGGGGCCCATCGATATTGTGGGAGCTGGGGATAGCACCATGGCGGGGATCGTCTCCGGGTTATGTTGCGGGGCCACGCCCGCCCAAGCGGCCTTGCTGGGTAACCTGGTGGCTTCGGTGACCATTCGCTGCCTGGGAACCACCGGCACCGCCAGCCAAACCCAGGTGCTGCAAGCATTGGACGAGTGGCACAGTGGACAGGAACGGTCATAACGAGACGCTCTCAGGGCTGGCCCTGAAATGTTGGTAGTGAGCCCCGTGAGAGGCGTTCTTTGGAGTCACCAAGAGACGTTATCAGGATTGTGTCTGAGGAAAGATCGGCAGTTTCTCGCCCAGGATGGGCTCGGGACGAGCCACCAGGACCTCCCAGTAGGCGAGGGATGTGGCAAAGAACTCGCGCCACCAGTAGCGCTGAATCAAGCTATAGTGTCGGCGGTCCGCCTCGACGCCGACCACGTCCAGGCCCAGGTGGTCGGCGGTAAAGAGGGCACGGTCCAGGTGGAACGACTGGGTAACCAGGATGGCTTGCTGCAGACCAAAGATCTCCCGAGCGCGGTAACAGCTATCATAAGTGCGTCGCCCGGCATAGTCCAGCACGATATCCGCATCGGGCACGCCCAACTGCAGAGCATAGGTGCGCATGTGGCCGGGCTCATTGTAGTACAGAGTGGAATTGTCCCCGGTGAAGAGTAGTTTCTGCACCTTGCCCTGGCGATAGAGATCCACACCGGTCTGCACACGGTCTTCTAGCACAGCGCTCAACCGCCCACCTGGCCAGACTCCGGCGCCAAATACAATGGCTACCGAGCGCGGGGGAACGCTGTCCACGGTATAAATGGATTTCCGGTAGCGCAAATCGGTCCACCAGCGCAGGACCAGGGGGATGCTGAGGCATAGCAACAGGAGCAAGAGCAGATAGCCCGTGGCCCGCCGCCTGTATCCGGGATGTGTGCTTGGTTGTCTGGCTCGCTTCACAATGGGACCTCACACGCTCGATTGAGCAGGCCATGCACTGACAGCCAACTCTGTCCGCAGAGCCAACTCCGTACTCAGAGTGAGCTGCCTACTGACAGCAAGCTGTCTACTGACAGCCAATTATACCACCATATGGGAGATTGCAGCGATGGACCCCAAAGAGAATTTCCTCCGCGCCATCCATTACGATAGCCCCGCCTACGTGCCTTATCCCGACGAAGGCTTCCATGCCAGTGTACAGTTCGACGGCAATTTCAAAAAGGAGGATTGGACCGATGGCTGGGGTGTGGGGTGGAGAGTGACCCTGGCCGAGTTCGTGCCCTTTCCCAAGGTGAACCCTCTGCCCACCCTGGACCGGCTGGCCGATTTCCTGTTCCCCGATCCACAGGCATTGACGATCGGCGAGTCCATGAGGGCCACCCTGGAGCGACCCGATCGTCAGCGGCTCTTCATTACGGGCCAGCTAACCTACCTGATGTTCGAGCGCGCCTGGGCCTTGATGGGCATGGAAGAATGCCTGATGGCTTTCAAGACGCATCCGCAGGAGATGCACGAGCTACTTGCGAGGATCGCGGACTATGACATGGTGGTGTTTGAGCGCTATCTGGAGCTCGGGGTGGACGGGATCAGCTTCTCCGAGGACTTGGGCAGCCAAAGGGCGCTCATGATGTCCCCGGCGATCTTTCGAGAGTTCATCCTGCCGCAGTACAAGCGCTGTTTCGCTCCCGTGCTGGCCGCGGGCAAGGTGGTGCGCTTTCATTCCTGCGGCTGCGTGCAAGAGATCGTCCCCGACCTGGCGAGCATCGGGGTCACCATGCTCAATCCCGTGCAAGCGCGGGCCAACGACCTGGCACGCTTCAAAGCGAATGCGATGGCCGGCCACATGGCGCTGGAAGGGGGTGTGGATTCGCACCTGCTCGTCGTTGGCACGCCCGAGGAGGTGCGTAGTGAGACTTTGCGGGTGATGAGCATCCTGGCCCCTGGCGGGGGGTATGTTTTGGGCCCCGACCAAGGGATGCTCTGGCCCGCAGAGAACTACCAGGCTATGGTGGATACCGCCCGACAGTATGGGCGGTATCCGCTGGATCTCCCAGATGCCCCCTAGACCAACCCGTCGTTTTTAGGTGGTCTACAGATTGTGCGGTGGGCTACCGGGCGTGTTGCGCTGGAGCAAGCAACTGTGGTAACATCGGCGTGACTGGCGAGTCGCCGGAACGGCCAGTCCTTGCGGCGCAAGCTTGCCACAAGTCTGTGCAAGGAGGAGTGCATGCCATGAGCGCCATCCTTCCCAGTATCGCCCTGGAGCTGTGCGAAGAGGTTCGCCGAGATAACCGCGGCAAATGGTACACCTTCAACGGGATGTGGTGTTGGGGATGCGCCACCTTTTCCCGTGGCAACCCCAAGAAGATGTGTTTCAGTAATGCTCCCGACCACCGCGGCTGCGCGCAGGTGAATCGCCGCTACGACGCCAAGTTTGGCCCCTGGGAAAGACCCTAGGCCAACATCATCGTTGCACAGGAGAAGATGGCTATGCTGGCCAAGATTATGAGTTGCGCCCTGGTGGGGTTGGAAGGGACCCTGGTGGATGTGGAGGTGGATGTCCATGCCGGCCAGGTGGGAATGATCGACATTGTGGGATTGCCCGACATGGCCATCCAGGAATCGCGCCAGCGCGTGCGGTCGGCCATTTTCAACTCCAACCTGACCTTCCCCCAACGACGGGTGACCATCAACCTGGCTCCGGCGGACTTGCACAAAGAGGGCCCCGCCTACGACCTCCCTATCGCCGTAGGGATCCTGGGGGGCGATAACCAGATCCCCTTTGACTTTCAGGACAGCCTGTTCATCGGCGAGCTTTCCCTGGATGGCACGGTGCGCCATGTGAATGGGGTCATCTCCATGGTCTCGGTGGCGCGCGAACAGGGCATCCGCACCGTCTACGTGCCCCAGGCCGACGCCCCCGAGGCCGCGCTGATCCCCGACCTGACGGTGATCCCCGTGCAGAACTTGGGCCAGCTGGCCATGCACCTGAACAACCTACTGCCGATCGAGCCCTATGCCCGAGATAGCGAAAAGCTCGACGCAGACGAGCCCACCTACGCCACCGATTTCAGCGAGGTTCGCGGCCAGGAGCATGTCAAGCGCGCGCTAGAGGTGGCTGCGGCCGGCTCTCATTGTCTGCTGATGATGGGGCCTCCCGGCTCGGGCAAGACCCTTCTGGCGCGAGCGGTGCCGGGTATCTTGCCCAGGATGAGCATCGAGGAATCGCTGGAGGTGACCAAGATCTATTCCGTGGCCGGGTTGCTGCCGACGGAGCAGCCCCTCATGCGGCAGCGTCCCTTTCGCGCGCCGCACCACACCATCAGCCAGGCCGGGCTGGTGGGGGGCGGACATTACCCCAGGCCTGGGGAGATCTCCCTGGCCCATCGCGGCGTGTTGTTCCTCGATGAGCTCCCCGAGTTCGGCATGCGCACCCTGGAAGTGCTGCGCCAGCCACTGGAAGACAAGACGGTGACGATCTCGCGAGCCTCGGGCTCGCTGGCGTTTCCGGCCAGCTTTATGCTTCTGGCCGCCATGAATCCTTGTCCTTGCGGCTACTATGGCGATTCGTCGCACGAGTGCACCTGCTCGCGGGGGATGGTGGAGAACTATCAGAAGCGCATCAGCGGCCCCATGATGGACCGCATCGACATCCACATCGAGGTGCCGCGCGTGGACTATGAAAAGCTCTCCGGCAACACCCTCGGGGAGACGTCCCTGGCGATCCGTGCCCGCGTGGAGGCAGCCCGCCAGTGCCAGGAGCAGCGCTTCCAGACCAGCGACGGGAACGGCGAGCATGGTGCGCTCTACTCCAACGCGGACATGGGCCCGGCGGAGGTGCGGCAGTATTGCGACCTGGACGCGGCGGGACGCAGCCTGATCAAGGCGGCCATGCAGCAATTGGGGTTGAGCGCGCGGGCGTACCATCGTGTGCTCAAGCTGGCGCGGACCATCGCGGATTTGGCAGGGAGCGAACGCATCCAGGTGCAGCATTTGGCGGAGGCACTGCAGTATCGGCCACGGCAACGGGAGTAGGAGGCCTGTGCACACCTCTTCACCAGGGTGGCGCGCCAGCATAACACCGCATGCTCGAGCTGGCGCGCACATGGGAGGGTCAGGAAATCGTCCAACACCTGGGCTCTTACACCACCGAGTAGGCCGGTTGCACCGCGGACTAGAACGGTTGACTTTAAGCGACTTGCTAGGGAACGCTCCGGCAGGAGGTAGAGTGCAGAAATGAGCACTATTAACGAGGAGACGCCGACACTCCGCGTGGCGAGTTGCCAGTTCCCGGTGACGGGAGACATCCGGCGAAACGCGGCTTACATTCGCCATTACATGCGCGCGGCAGCCGCTGCGGGAGCCCAGGTCCTGCACACATCGGAGACCTGCCTATCCGGCTACGCAGGGGCGGATTTCCCCACCCTTGCCGGCTATGACTGGGCCTTGCTGCGCCGGGAGACGGCTCGCCTGCGCTCCTTGGCCGCCAAGTTGCATCTCTGGTTAGTGCTAGGCTCGACACACTACCTGGACGAGCAGACCAAGCCGACCAACTGTCTCTACCTGATCGACTCGCAGGGCGAAATCGTCGATCGTTACGACAAGTGCATGTGCACGAAGGGCGACCAGAGGGCCTATTCTGCTGGCCAACACCTGGCGATTGTGAGCCTCAATGGCATCCAGGTGGGGCTGGCGATCTGCTACGATATCTGTTACCCGCAGATCTATGCCGCTTATCGCGAGCTGGGCGTGAAGCTGATGCTCCACTCTTTCTACAATGCTGGCGATAAAGGCCCGAACTGTCTCGACGTGCTCAATGTGCGCCAGGTGCCCACACGCTGCGCTGACAACACGATGTGGGCGGTGTGCAACAACTCGTCACGGCCCTACTCACATTGGGCCAGCTTTGTAGCGCGGCCCGATGCCACCATCGCTCAGCAGCTCAAGATCAACCAGGCGGGGATGCTGGTCCACGATTTCCCTGATGGGTTATCGGCCGGGGGCTGGCTGCACAATCATATCCCGATGAAGGTACACCCCGAGGAGACGATGCACTACGGTGAGCCAAGCCAGCATCCGCGCCAACTCGACCCACGAGCCGAGCCATAGCTTGTGATCATGGCTACCTTCGAGACCGCTGGAACCGGTTCAGGGGGATATACGGCGCAGCATTTTGCGGAAGCGCTGCAATATCGCCCGCGACAGCGGGAGTGAGCGGACTTACCCAGGATGGCAGCGATCCCCGGTCAGCGTATGCCGAATAGCTGAGCCAGGTTGTCGCCGAGGATGCGATCCATATCGCTGCTCGATATAAAGTCGCAGTACAGGCGCAGATAGTCCAAAGACTGCCGGTAGCTGCAGTTCCGCTCCACGTTGGGCGCATCTGACCCCCACACCAGGCGCTGCCCACCCACCCGATCGTATAACATCCGTAGGGCTGGATGCAGCTCAGGATAGGGGTATTCGTGCCCTTGCCCCCAGCTGATGGGGTAGAGGATTTCCACCCACAACTGCTCATGCGAGAGCAGCGCCTCGACTTGCTCGGGCATGCGGCCTTGGAGCAGTTCGGGGGCCAAGCCGTGCGTGAGGATCGCCGGAATATCCGGATACCGTTCCGCCCAGCGGTTGAGACGATCTACCTCGCGTAGATAGGCCTCCTGGGTGTTGGCAGGCACGCCCGCCAGCTCCCAGAACACGGGGATACCCAGCTCGCGCACCGTCTCCCAGAACACCTCGTAGCGCGGATCGTCATAGCTGTAGCGGTAATGGGCCAGGAAAAAGGCGCGGTTGGCATAGTAGATGCCTCGCAGGCCGAGGTCGCGCACGGCGATCCTCAAGTCGAGTAACTCAGCCTCGGTATGCGCGTTGACCTCATCCACCTCGGCCAGAGCCACGAGCTTGTCCGGGTAGCGGTGCACTGCCGCGGCGAAATACTCGTTCAGCCGGCCGTAGAGGTGGGCATTCTGCAACAAAGCCACATCCACCCCCACATAGGCCAGCTGGGTCAGCAACAGCTCGGGCGAGCAGCTATTGCTCTGCATCGAGGGCGGCATAAAGTGCGTGTAGAGCGTCTCGCCGTCGCTATGCCAGACGAACCGCCCGTTCTCCTCCACGTGGAACTCGACATCGGTTAGCTTCTCGGGGCCATCCACCGGCAACTGTGCCAACGTTTCGCCCTGCACAACGGCATGGTCGCGCAGGCGCCGCACCGGCTGACTATGCCCCACCACGTAGAACTGTAGCCAGCGCATGTGCTCCGCCACGGAGCCCAAGCCGGCGGGCGATCCCAGGTAGGGAAAGATGTGAGCGTGCGAATCGATGATCATTGCAGGAACTCCTTGCCGTGGCGATGCCTGCCGGCTGGCCATGACCAACAGTAGGCCTCACACGGAGGTGCGCGCTGCGCGAATGCACTTCCGCGTGAGGCCTCGTCTAGCTAGAGGACCAGGTTGTCCAACGCCCACTGATGGGGCGTCACCAGTTCGTCGAGAGCGGCATCTTCAGGCCGCTTGGCCGAAAGCACGATGGCGGCCCGTTCAGCGATCAGTTCAGCCTCCCCTCCCTGAAGCATCTGCGGGTTCACGGTGAACCCGCCCTTCGTCTGCGCCACCCGAATCCTCGGCTCCCCGTACAACAAGCGGTTGAACGCTTGCTCGGGCGTAACGCCCACTTGCGCCGTGTCGAGCGCCACATCCAGCCGAGGAATGGCCGTGCCCGCGGAGGCTGCATGATACACCCGGCATCGCACGCCAGGGATGGCCGACAACACCTTGTCGATGCGCTCCAGGTATTGGGACCACCTCGCGATATCCGCGTCGTGGTCCCTCGACAGGTACAGCTCCAGGGCCGTCAGGAAGCCGATCATATCTTCCTTACTGACCTTCATCGGCCGTCCAACACCATGATCCGGAGGCCCATTCAGCTGGACAGCCTCGATGATCGCCTTGCTCCCCAGGACCAGGCCGGTCGCTTGGGGCCCAGCGATGGCCTTGCCGCCGCTGAACAAGGCGATATCCGCGCCATCCCTGATGTATTTGTAGAAATTGTCGATGGGCGGCACCTCCGCCGCCGCATCGACGACCACGGGCACCCCGTGTGCATGCGCGATGCGCGCCACCACATCCACGGGCAGCGCGTCGGATTCGCTCCCACCCATCAGAAACACGGCGGCCGTCTTCTCTGTGATGGCCGCTTCCAGCTGCCAGTCGAAGGTATAGCCCCGCAGGCCAAACTCCACGATCTTGGCGCCGACCGTGCGGATGGGGCGGTCGTACAAGTTGCGTTGCGCACGAGGCATGACTACCTCGTTCTTCATCCCCGTGGTATCGGGCAGTTGATCGACCTTGGCCAGGTCGGCACCCGTCATGCAGGCCGCGATGGTCAGGGCTAATCCTGCGGAGGCGCCACACGAGACGTAGGCCGCTTCCACGCCCATCAGCTGCGCGATATGCTGGCCCACCTTCTCCTGAAGCTCCTTCAGGCTCACAAAGGCCTTGCTCGCATCCACGATGGACTGCACGACCTCGGGCGCCATCAGCGACCCGCCGATGCGCGTCAGCGTGCCCACGGCATTGATCACCGGCCTGACCCCCAGCCGCTCGTAGATTGGGTGTCTCATCGATGGCTAGTCCTTAACAGAGAGGATCACTTCCAGCTCCGCAGCCGTGTTGCCCACGGGCAGGTTGCGCGAGCCCAGGATCAAGCGCGGCGCCTTGCCCCGATCGCCAAACACGGCAGCCATCACATCGCTAAACCCATCGGCGACCTTGTCCAGATCGTGGAAATTGTCGTCCACCGCCACATGCCCGTACACCCTCAGGATCTGGTCCACCTTGTCCAGGTCGCCCAGGTACTCGCGGATCATGCCCAACTGGATGGTGGCGATGTGCTGGCAGGCCAGGTAACCATCCTCAAACGTGAGCTGGCTGCCGATCAGCCCCTGCCGGAACTCGGCGCATCCACTGCCGGAGGTCCAGAGAATGTTGCCCACCCGCCGGACGCTCACCAACGCGGGAAGGTTCTTGGGGAAATCTATATTGAGCTCGTAAGCCTTTTGCGTTAATCGCTCATTAGCCGTCATGCTGTTATTCCTCCTTTCTGGCTGACCTATTTCCTGATCTTGATGATCGCGTCGCAGATGATGGGCACATTGTTGTTCAGGTTGGTGGCGCCGAGATCGGTGCGGGCGTGCATGCCCCTCTCCCCAAAGACCTCGGTCATCACATCGGTAAAGCCATTAGCCACCTCGGGAAGGTCGGAAAAACCATTGGCCGTGTTGACCAGGGCCATCACCTTGATGAAATAATCGACCCGGTTCAGGTCTCCCAGGGCATTCTGGATGACGCCCAGCATGTTCACCGCCACCAGGCGCGCGGCCTGGTACCCCTCCTCGAGGGCATATTCGCGGCCCAGCCTCCCCACGAAGGCGGGCTTGCCATCTTCGCCATAGGGTTCCAGCCCGGTAACGAATAGCAGATCGTCGTAGATCTTGAACTTGGCATTCCCGGCGCCGCCTCGAATCTTGCCGTTATCACCAAAGATGGTCAGGCCTATCTTTTCTAGCCTTTTCTCTGCCACACTCATGCGAATCTCTCCTTGTCAGATATCGGCCCCAGCGCCGTCTTAGCTCTTGACCTTGAGCACCATGTCGACCATAAAAGGGACGTTGCGCGCATGGGTTCCACAGCCCATGGCGGCGCGGGCATGCTGTCCACGCTGGCCAAAGGACTGGGTGAAGACGCTCGAGAATCCATTGGCGCGAGCGGGCATGTCGTAAAAGTCCCCGCCGCTGTTGAAAATGCACAACGCCTTGACGAAATAGTCGATGTTGTCCAGATCGCCGACGGCATCTTTGATGGTAGCCAGCATCCGGACGGCCGCCAGCCGGGCGGCCGCAAAGCCCTGCTCGGGGGTGAGATCAACGCCCACGGTGCCCTGCACCAAGGGCTTGTCCTGCATGTCGAAAGGGCCATGCCCCGAGATGAACACCAGGTCCTTGTACCTTCTGAAGGGCAGAACTCCCTTCCCCGTGCGATCCACATGCTCGATGTGGATCCCCATTGCGGCGAGCTTTTCTTCTGCAATACCCATTGTTACCTCCTTAGACATAGCTGGTCTCTTGCCGCGGTCTCATCGTGGTTCCCGAGATGGGCTTTGCCACCCCCATGCATGCTTCGTAAGGATCCCAGATCCCCCGCGTCCACAATTACCACGCCTGCTGCTTTGCCGCATTATACTTGTGTTGCGCCGTGCTTTCCAGCGCGCCAACCCGCGATGTTGGCTTTCATGCGCCGGACAAATCGCTCCCAAATGGGGTGGTCGCTGCCCTGCCAGATCGAGGCCCGGAAGGCATCGGCCTGCGCTTCCGACCATCCCAGGTGCTTGAGGGCATAGAGCGAATAGAATGCCGTCACCCTAAAGTTGGCAGCGCAATGGATGAGCGTCTTGCCGGCGGGGTGCGTCATCATCACCTCTTCGAAAGCCGTGAAATCCTCCTCTGTCGGATTACTCCACACGACGGGGATATGGTGGTAGGCCATACCCAAAGAGCGCACCAGGCCCGCTTCGTCCGCGAGGGCGCCTCGGTCATCGAGGGTGGCCAGGTTGATGACCCTCCGAAAGCCCTCGTTAGCCGCTTCCACGAGCTGCTCTTCCGTGGGCTGCCCAGCTGTGGCAGTCTGATCGTCGACTCGGCGATAGTTGTAGATCCCCTGGATGCTCATCGCTTCACTCCTGCTCTAGCTATATGAGCTGGCTATGAGATAGCCCATCATAGCTTGTGCTGAGGTCAGGAGCAACCTCGCCTTGGCCATGATCGCCCTGTTGCTGTCGGTTGCCTCCAAGGCCACACATGCATACAATAGAGCACATTCACCTGCAGTTTCACAGACAATACGCTGGCCAGGGTGCTCCTGCACCTTGGCGACATATATTCACTGCGTCAGCGAAACCTGCGCAATCGACATGGAGGAGAATAGAGATGGCGGATACAACAACTACCTACTTGGGCTTGAAGCTTCGCAACCCCATCATCGTCGGCAGCTCGGGATTGACCGACTCGGTGGCCAAGATTCAGGACTTGGAGAAAAAGGGTGCGGGAGCGGTCGTCGTCAAATCGATCTTTGAGGAGGAGATCCTCCTTGAGTACAAGAAGCTGGCCGAAGAGGGTGCGCTAGCCGGCCAGAGCTTTGAGGCGCTGGATTACCTCGACCTGGAGGTCAGGGCCGAGCGCCTGGACGCGTATATGAAGCTCATCTCCGATGCCCGCAAGCGCGTCTCCATCCCCGTGATCGCCAGCATCAACTGCACCTATTCCCACGAGTGGGTCTCCTTTGCCCGCGCCCTGCAATCCGCAGGGGCCGATGCGCTGGAGCTCAACGTCTTTTTCCTGCCCTCCGACCCACGCCGCACCAGCGACGAGATCGAAAAGTCCTATTTCGACATCGTAGAGCGGGTGAAGAGCCAGGTCTCTCTCCCCGTCGCTCTCAAGATCGGCTATCACTTTACGGCTCTGGGCTCCATGATCCAGCGCCTGTCGCAATCGGGCGTGGCGGGCCTGGTGCTCTTTAACCGCTTCTGGGCGCCCGATCTGGATATCGACAAGCTGAAGGTCATGCCCTCTCGCGCCATCAGCTCGCCCGACGAGTACACGATCCCCTTGCGATGGATCGCCATCATGGCCAAGAGGGTGCAGTGCGATCTCGCTGCCTCCACAGGGATCCACGATGGCAAGGCGGTAATCAAGCAACTGCTCGCCGGCGCCAAGGCGGTGCAGGTTATCTCGGCGTTGTACAAGAACGGCACCGACCACATCCAGACGATGCTCGATGAGCTGACGGACTGGATGACCACGCACGAGTTTTACGCCGTCGAGCAATTCCGTGGCTCGCTCAGCCAGGCCGAGAGCGCCGACCCCGCGGCCTACGAGCGCGTCCAGTTCATGACCTATGGTAGCCGATAGGGCTGGCGCGGGGCACACGGGCTATTATCGTGTGAGCGAAAGCGATCGAGAGACGCTGCGGCGGCTGGCCGGCCGGTGGATGGAGCTGGCCAGCCTGCCGGTGATGGACGAGCGCAGGCGGCTGTGGACGGCGCTGAACGATCTGCACGCCGAGCGGCCCATGGTGCTCTTTGAGACGCTCTATCTGGAGGATTACGTCGCCGACGAGGAACTGGCGTGCCAGGACCCCTACCTGCGCGACGTGGAGCGGCGCATGCGCTGGACGATCCGCCATGCCGAAGAGGTGGGCGACGACCTGGTGGTGGAGCCGTTCTGGCGCGTCTACTGGGAGATCGAGCGCTCTGATTACGGCGTGGAGATCCGCTCCGCCAATGCGGAGGATATGCAGGGCGGCCACGTGGCCTATGCGTTCCAGCATCCCATTCGCACCCCCGACGATGTGGCACGATTGCGCCCACGCACTTGTCGCGTGCACCGCGTCAGGACTCGCCGGCGGGCCGAGCAGTTGCAGGCATGTTTCGGCGATGTCCTGCCCGTGGCGCTGCACGGCACGGGCCGCTTTCACTCCGGCCTGACCCAGGACCTGTACAAGCTGATCAGCAACGCCAACTTGCTCACCTGGTTATATGATGCGCCGGAGGCGCTGCATGCGGTGATGGTTGTCCTGCGCGATGACCGCCTGGCCTACTTTGACTGGCTGGAGCGCGAGGGGATGCTGGGGTTTAACCACACCGGCTGGGAACTGGTGGGCTCGGGCAGCCCCGGCTATACCACGGCGTTGCCCCAGGCCGGCTATGCGGGCACGGTGCGCTTGCGCGATCTATGGGTGTGGATGGAATCGCAAGAGACGACCATGATCTCCCCGGCCATGTTCGAGGATTTCTTTCTCCCGTACATGGCCGCGGTCTGCAGCCGGTTTGGGTTCACCTACTATGGCTGTTGCGAGCCGCTCCACGACCGTTGGGAGCGCATCCGCCAGGCCATCCCCAACGTGCGCGCAGTGTCCATCTCCCCCTGGAACGATCTGCGCGCCATGGCCGAGCGGCTGGGTCGCGACTATGTCTACTCGCGCAAGCCCAAACCCTGGCCCATCAGCGGCGAGAGCGCCGACTGGGACGCCCTGCGCCAGGACGTGGAAGACACCCTGGCCGCCGCGCGCGACTGCAACCTCGCCCTTGTCTACCGCGATGTCTATCGCATCGGCCGGGATCGCGCCCGCTTGCGGCAGTGGGTCGAACTAGTGCGTTCCCGCACCACATAGAAAATCTCACAGCCCAGTGATCTACGCTATGGCGTGGCGGACCACTGCCAGCCCGCTTGCCGCCGACCACTGCTCAGCGAAACCACCTGCTTTGCAGCTCCCTCAAGTACCCATCTGCTTGCCATTCCTGCAAGGCCATGTTCACCTCCTGCATCAAGAGCGGCGCCACAGGCAACGCCGCGATGACGTATGGCTGCTGCGTAAGCGGCTCCCCCACGATCCATAGCTCGGGATCGCGTTGCACCCAGGTGGTGGCGGTGATGCGATCGCAGATCACGGCGCTCACCTCACCGTTGCGCAAGAGATCCAGCGCCGTCTCCAGCTCGCGCGCGGGGATCACCTCTACGGCCAGGCCCATGTCACGAGCCAGTGTGCGCGCCAGTTGGTGGCTTTCCGCCCCCAACTCCACAGCCACTCGGCTGCCGGCCAGATCGTCAAAGGAATTGAGGCTCGACGCCTGGCCATGCACCAATAGGACTTGGCCGGCGTTGAAATAGCTGATCGAATAAGCCAGATCGCGCGTCATCGTACGGTCATAGGGCAACGCGGAGATGATCAAGTCGAACTTGTCGGTGCGCAAGGCGTCATAGAGGCCATCGAAATGCACATCCACATAGCGCACCTGCACGCCCCAACGACGGGCCAGGGCCTGGGCAAGATCCACATCCAGCCCGCTGAACTGCCCCTGTCCATCCACGTTCTCGAAAGGCGGGTAGCTGGCATCCATGCCCACACGAAGCACGCCTCCGGCATGGATACGCGCCCACACCTCATCCTGGGGATGCAGGGGACCCAGAGTGCGAAGCAGGATCCAGGCAACCGCCAGAACCACAACGGCGCCCACGCAACCGGCTGCCAGTCGCCCTCGCCGGGAGTGCCAAAAGCTCACTATGTTGTCCGCGATAGAGCTGGTCACTTGGTCAGTCAGCGCTCCAAGTACTCATAGGGTTCGCCCCGCGCATAGTGTTGCACCTCGCTGTAGACGGGCTTGGGGACGAACTCGGGTGTAACAAAGGCATAGTAATCCTGATATGTCTGTTGGGGCCAGGGATAGCGAAAGGCCCACAAGCAGACCGCCTCACACCATTCCCATTCGACCAGTGCTTTCTCGTAGGCGCGCACGGTATACTCCAGGCGTTGGTAGGGTCGCACGGCCTTGGTCCAACGCGGGTGGTCGTTCCATCCCCCCTCCGTGATATAGCAGCGCTTGTGGCCATCGCCGTTGCGCTCCATCACCTGGCGCAGCAATTCGGCGCGCGCATAGTTGATCTGTTGCGGATCGGCGGGGTCATCCGGAGGGAAGGTCAGGCCATAGGCGTGGATGGCCAGGCCATCGAACCATTGCGCGGCGCCCGCATCGTACATGCGCTGCAAAAAGATGAGGTCATCCATGCCCCATTCGCTACCCACAGGGGCCAGCGTGGGGGCCAGGCCCGCCGCAAGGACCTGGATCTGGGGATCCGCCTCCTTGGCCCGAAGGTAGGCAATTCTCAGCAACTCGGTATAAGCCTCGGGGTCCGGCGGACGATATCCCCACTCGAAGGCCAGGTTGGGCTCGTTCCAGATGAGGATGTGGTGCACACGGCCACGAAAGTGGTCCACAAAAGCATAGATGAAATCGCCATAATCGCTAAAGTGGTCGCGGTCCAGGTAGCGGAAGGTGGTCTCGGGCGGCCGCGCCCACTCGGGCACAAAATCGATCCGCGCAATCACCGTAAGCCCTTGGGCAGCCGCATGGTTGATCACCACATCGGGGTGTCCCCAGGCATAGTCGCCCTTGCTGGGCTCGTAATAGCCCCAGGGGAAATACTCTACGATCCAGGGGCTGCCCATGGTGCGCACCATCTCCAAGGTGCGCTGGATCTTCCACTCCTCCACCTCGTCGGTGAGACGAGTATGCACGCCGATCTTGGGGTTCAGCGTTTGCACCGCCCGGATTGGGCCATAAACCACCAGGCGTTTGGGCGCCTTGTTGACGCTCCACAAGAAGAGCAGGAGAAATAGGGCGCGCACGAGCGCGCGCACCAGGCAGCCCACGCGGCTACGGCGGGGAGAGGTCACTCTCTGCTCAGAATGCACAAAACTTTGCCACCCTCCTATCGTTGTGCTATACTCTTTACGTTCACGCCCCAGTAGCTCAG